>DATLGQ010000349.1:0-3232 GCA_035540435.1 Fimbriimonadaceae bacterium | reverse complement strand
GTGTAGTTAAAGACCACTACCGGTGAGTTGGCCGCGGTCGGCTGCTCGATCACCTGCAAGTCGATGGTTTCCTTCGTAATCTCGACCTCCGTCGGGTAGATCGCGATGATTAGCTGGATGATCTCGCCGCCTGATGCTGAGCTATCGAGCACGACCACAGTGGTTCCAGCGCTCCCCACATTAACCTCTGGTTCGATGGGAACGACAATGATTGGATCGTGGTTTCCTAGCATTGGGGCTACTCCGCTTGGTCGCTCGCCACAACCACCTGTGCCATCGCACTGACGCCCGTGCTCTTGTTCGTACAGGTGAGCGTGTGGGGACCGCTCTGAGTGGGGGTGAATCTGAAGGTGATGAATTCCGTGGGATGGATAGCGACATCGTAAAGAGTTATCTTCTGGCCGGTCGGGTCCACTCGCAACTCCATTCTCTCGTTGAGTCGGGCGGTTCCATTCAGCTTCACGCTGATACTAGCCTCTTTACCTTCTGTCAGGGTTGCCGGAGGCTCGTTTACGATGATAGGATCGTGGTTGCCCGCCTTCCCGCCGATGCCGATAACACCCGTGGCCGTGAGGATGGCAACGACGACGGCGGCGGCGACCATACCAGCAACAAAGCCTTTTGTGAAGGAGGCTTGGTTCTCGTCCATTTTGTACTCGCTTGGTTCAGAAGGAGTCTAAGGGATCGGCTGGTTCTCTGTCAAGACATTGCACAAGCGAATCGCATGCTCGATGGCCGCGGTATCGGACATTCGGCTCCCAGTTCGGAACGTCTGGGCGTACTGCGCACCCAAAGCCGCACGACAAGCTTCTAGGCACCGGTCGTGCCGTTCTTGCTCCGAAACGCTTAGCGCGACCGCGACCCTCTTCATTACGGCTTCAGAGGCTCCGAGTAAGGAAGCGGCCGAGGTGAAATCGTCGTGCTCGGAAAGGCGCGTTGCGAGACCACTCAAGGCTGCGCCAAGAAGCGAGCAATCGGGAGCCTCGCGCCAAAGCTGGAAGCAGCGAGTTCGGGCAGCTAGCCCCTCAACGCCGCGGCCGCAGCGCTCTAGAGCCTGTGCCATGTTCAGGAGCGTCGTCGCGAGCTGGGTGGCGCTGCCCACGTCCTCGTAGATGGCCAAGCACTCTTCCAGGCGCTTCAGCGCCACTTCGGGAGCATCCCGAGACAGCTCGCAGATTCCGAGGTTCATGAGGGCTGCTGCCTCGTGGACTCGATTGCCCGCAGAGCGGAACATCCCCACTGCCTTCTGCAGCCAGTCTACTGCCTCTTCGAGCTGCCCCATGTCGCTGGCTAGGATGCCGAGGTTATGGATCACGGGACCAATGCTGTCCTGATCCCCGATCAGTTCGTACTGCCGCAAGCTCTCCCGATAAGCCTCACGGGCCACTTGATAGTCCTTCTGCTTGTAGGCAAAAGCCCCGAGCAGGTTCTGGGCCTCCGCAAGCTCACGAGGCTCCAGCAAACCCGAGCGGATGCAGCGGACGATCCAACCCCTTCCCTCCGCAATGTGGCCACGTCGGAACCAGAACACCCGCAGCCCCGACACCAGAAGCCAAAGGCCTGCTTCGTCCTTGCTCAGATCGAGCGCAAGTCGCAGGGATGGGTACAGCATCTCCAGGAGGTGAAACCAGCGGGCCTGGTCTTTGCCGCGCGTTTGCTCGAGCGCCTCATCGACCAAATCGGTCGCCCACACGACCAACCGATTCTGGAGGGCGGGCCGGAGTTCTTGCATTCGCTCGCCGGCGTAGCCCCTCAAGGTTTCGAGGAACCAGAAATACGTCTCACCGTAAGTGTCCTGGTCCGTCACGACGAGGCATTTATCGACAAGCTTGTGCAGGATGCCCATGACCTCTGCACGGGCGACCTCGTCATCTGCGCAAACGGACTCGGCGGCCGATAGCGTCCAAGCACCATCGAAGATGGCGAGTCTGGCAAAGAGCCGTCGCTCGGGCTCCGAAAGCATGTCGTAGGACCAGTCGATCGAAGCGCGCAGCGTCTGGTGTCTTTCGATCTCCTCACGCTGATCAGTGGCGAGCACCGGGAAGCCCTCCCGCCATCGCTGCAGAATGGCTTGCGGCGACATTACGGGCACGTTCGAGGCCACGTGCTCGATCGCCAGCGGAATGCCGTCCAGCCGCCGGCACAGCGTGGCGACGGCCTGCTGGTTCGCTTCGGTGATTCGAAACGTGGGCAGGCGCGAGGCCGCCCGCTCCAGGAACAGGCGCGGCGCCTCGTATTGCAGCAGTTCCTCCGGCGTCAGGTCCGCGCCCGACGCCGGGCATGTGAGGGACGGCACCTGATAGACCTGCTCCCCCTGGATATGCAAGGCCTCGCGGGACGTTGCCAGGATTTGCAGCGACGGGCAAAGCCGCAGCAAGCTCGACGCCAGATGCGCCACGTGTCCGATCAGATGCTCGCAATTGTCGATGAGCAGCAGAGCCCGCGATGTTTGGAGAGAATCGACGACCACCTTCACGTCGTCGCCCCCCGGCGCCTCCTCCAGCTTGAGCGCCAGACGGAAAGCCTTTGGGACCAACCGCGGGTCCCGGACCGGCGTGAGGTCGACCTGCCAGACGCCATCCGGATACTCCTCGAGCACCTCTGCCGCCAGCTGTAGCGAGAGGCGCGTCTTACCGGCGCCTCCAGAACCTGTCAGGGTCAACAGTCGGGTCTTTTCGAGCAGTACGCGCAGCTTCACGAGTTCCGCATCGCGACCGACGAAGCTGGTGAGCTGGACGGGGAGGTTGTTCGGGTGGAAGTCGAGCGATCGGATGGCATCCTCGCTAGGCTCGAGCGAAGGATGCCGCAGCTCGCTTACTCTCTCTGGCCTGAGCAGGTCGCGGAGGCGGTGCGCCCCGAGGTCACGCAAACAAGCTTCGGGTGGGAGGGATCCCACCGCAAGTTGAGCCGTGGCATGACTGAGCAGAATCTGACCGGGGTTGGCGACGCCTCTGAGGCGCGCGCATCGGTTCACGACGGGCCCGTAGTAGTCACCATCGAGGAGGTCTGTTTCGCCGGTGTGGATGGCCACGCGAATCCGGAATGGCAGATCCCGCGTTCCTTGTTGGATAGCAAGTGCAGCGGCCACCGCGTCGCTCGCCCGCGCGAAGACGCAGAACACGCTGTCTCCCTCTCCCCGCGGTTTGACCAAGTGGCCGCCAGCCTGCTCCGCCGCCGAGCGTGCAAGCTCCTCGAACCGAGGTGTGGCCACGCGCATCTCGTCGGCACGATC
>DATLGQ010000348.1:0-10761 GCA_035540435.1 Fimbriimonadaceae bacterium | reverse complement strand
ACATGGCGGTCGAGTCCAGCCTCTTGCAGGACATCTGCCAGAAGTCCGGCGGTCCGGGCGCATTGGGTGGGAGCGCGCACGATCACCGAGTTGCCGGCCGCGAGCGCGTTCAGGATGCAGGTCACCGCCAACAAGGCAAATGCGTTTCGCGGGAGAACCATGGCGATGACGCCCCAGGGAGCTCGCTGCAGCTCGAAGCTGCGGGCGCCTCCGGGCCAGCCGTAGGAGCCCGTGGGCCCACTACTGGCGGTGATCAATGGTTTGAAGTCACGGGCGAAGTCCAGGAGAGCCAGAGTGAGCTCCTGGCAATCCGCTGTGACGTAAGCGGTTTCGAGTTGCAGGGATTCCCGCAGCTCAGGCTCGAGCGGCCCCAGGGCTGCCATCAAGCGTGCCTGGGCTCCTTCGAAGCCGCCGGCTGACAGAGGCCGAAGGGAGTTGGTCGCCATCGCTATCTCGTCCAGGGTCATCGTGCGCACTCGCTGGACTGTGCTGCCATCGATGGGACTGAGCTGCGCCAGCCATGGACCAGAGCCGAGTCGAGTCGTGGCGCCGAGAGAGGGTTTTTCCCAATCCGCCCCGACGGGAATCATGTGGGCAAGCTCACGAGCAGCACGCCCACCAGTATGGCGATGACGCCGGCCCACTGGTGCGGCCTCAGGCGCTCCTTCAGGAACATCCAGGCGAGGAACACGGTGAAGGCGCTGAAGAGGGAGGCGAGGGCGGTCACGACGGATACGTAATGACGCTCGGTGCCATAGATATAGCTGAGCCAGGCGGCGGTATCGGCCAACGCCGCTCCGACCGCCAGTGGCGC
Source organism: Fimbriimonadaceae bacterium (assembly GCA_035540435.1). Lineage (GTDB taxonomy): Bacteria > Armatimonadota > Fimbriimonadia > Fimbriimonadales > Fimbriimonadaceae > DATLGQ01. Next base: position 9,947 of record DATLGQ010000348.1, on the reverse strand, counting down.
GATCCGCATGAACGTGGGCGCGACCCGCGCGATTTCCGATTCACCGTCCGCGCTGGTCGGGCGTCGAAGGGCGAGAGCCCCCACCGCATAGGCCGAGGCCATCACCTTCAAGACAACAAGGGGGCTGACGTACTTGAGCTCCGGCTGCACATGCTCGAACGACGGCTGCACGTGATAAAAGAACAGCCAAAACATGACCCCGAAGCCGACCGCTGAGCCGATTGCGTGCGGCACCCCCCGAAACGAGCGGACCTCGTCGGCCGCCACGCTCCGGCTCACGAGGACCACCCCGAGGATCAGCAGAAGCGTGCCCGCGGCGACGACCGCCCCGGGTCGCTCCCCGCTCGCGAAGGCGAGCACCGCTGTCACGATGGCGAAGCCGGAGGCGATCGGCGAGACGATGGACAGGGTCCCGATCTCAAAAGCCTTGTAGGTGAAGACGAGGCCAAAGACATGGCACGCGCCGGCCAGGAACGCAAGGAGCCACACGTTCTCGCCTACTGGAGCACCAAAGCCGCCTAAGACCCCGTAGACGATCCAGGCCAGCAGGCTCAGGAGCTGGATCGCCACGAGCGCCCTCGTCGTTCCGACCAAGCGCGTGAGCAGGGTAATCAGGTAGTCCCCGAGTCCCCAGAAGAGAGCCGCACCTAGACCGAAGAGCACTCCCACCGCTAAGGAATGAACGAACGAGACCCTCGGTTCGGCGCGGCCAAGCTCTTGGGGGCTCGCCAGTTATGCCTGGAGTCGGGTGCTGGGCAAGCCTCTCTCGCAGGGAGAGGTTCTTGATTTTCAAGCGCGAGATTTGACCTCGATTGTGGAATGAGACCCATGAGGGATGGACATGGGCATGGTAAGGGTGGGGCTAACGCCCCTGCAACGCGTCGTCATCTTTGGTTCGCTCACCTACGCAGCGTTCTTCGTTTTCATGCTGATCTTTCGGCCCCTGTCGAAGGCCGATTACCAGACGTTCTTCAACGTCTACCAGATCATCCCTCCCCTGATCGCCGGTCTCATCGGCCTCTTTTTTTCCCGCCGTGGACACTTGAGCAGTCGCAGCGAGCGCTTGGGTTGGGCGTTTATCGGCCTCGGCTGCCTGTCGTTCGCTGGCGGCCAGAGCACCTGGACTTACTATGAGAGCGTTCGGGGGATCGAGGTGCCCTTCCCGGGTTGGGCCGATCTCGGGTACCTCGGCGCCTACCCGCTGATCCTGGTCGGCATTACGATCCTGCTTCGCTCGATGTTCCTGGTTGGGCGAGCTCGGGTGATGTTGGACTCCGCGATCGCGGCAAGCAGCTTTGGTGTGCTCAGCTGGTACTTCCTGGTCGAGGAGACCTGGAAGGGCAGCGACCTGGCGCTGCTCGGCAAGCTCATCAGCGTGGCATACCCGCTGGGCGGCATCCTGGCGCTGTTCGGCGCGATCGTCTTGTTCAACAGTGCCTCCAGCAGCCAATCCCGGCGCTCTCTGGCCCTCGTCGGCTCGGGAATCATCCTGCTGATCTTCGCAGACTCCTGCTTCACCTACTACTCTCTTCAGGAGGCCTACGAGACTGGGAGCTGGAGCGACTGGGGCTGGTCGTTTGGCTGGATGCTCATCGGATTCGGCCCGCTGTCCCACATGTGGTGGCCGGAGGCGCAAGGTTCGCCCGAGCGCCGGCGCGTCAGCCGCTTCGCCGGAGTGTTGGCACACCAGTTCCGCCTCTTTGCCCCATATCTCGCGGTCCTCTGCGCCATGTCGGCGGTCGTCGTGCACGACTACCTGCAAGACGGGCGGATCAAGGCCACTGTGTACGCGGAGGCATTGGGGCTGTTCCTGCTCGTCATGCTCAGGCAGGTGTTCATGCTGCTCGAAAATGGACGCCTGACCAAGCAGATGGTGTATCTCAATGAGAATCTCGAGCAGATCGTCAGTCGCCGGACCGAGCAGCTACAGGCGCTCCAGGAGCTCACGAAGGCCGTCAACAGCACGCTGAGCGAATCGGAAGTCGTTTCGGAGGCGTGCCAGCATGTACCCAAGGCGATCGAGTGCGACGCGCTGGCTCTCTGGATCTTCGGCGACGGAAATGTGCTCGATCAGGACCAATGGGAGTTCTCGCTCCACCGAGTCGAGGATTGCGACGAGAACGTCGAGCGATTCCTGCGGCAGTTGGAGCCCAGCGAACGGACCGAGATAGTCAGCTTGCCGTACGAGCCCGATCCCCAGCATCAGGGAGCGCACGGCTCATGTGTGCGGGCGCCCTTGCGGTGGCACCACCGTCAAGTGGGTGTCGTCGGTCTCATCCGCAGCGACGGTGGCTTCGATTCTTCCGAGGCGGAGCTGTTGGAGAGTGTAGGAATCGAACTTGGCACCGCCCTCGAGAACTCGCGGCAGTACAGCGCGGCGCTCGCGGCGGCGGATCGGGATCCGGTCACCAACCTGCTCAATCACCGAGCGGTTCACCAGCGGCTCAGAGAGGTGTTTGACGAGGCGACCCAGCGCGAGACGCCCTTGTCCTTGGTGATGATGGACCTCAACAACTTCAAGCTGTTCAACGACACCTATGGTCATCCGACCGGAGACCAGGTGCTCAAGCAGGTGGCCGCCGTTTTGAAGGAGGAATGCAGCGAGGATTCCTATGTGGCGCGCTATGGCGGAGACGAGTTCATCATCGTGATGCCTGGTCAGGACACGGAGGAGGCGACCGCCCTCGCTCAACGGATCCGGGAGCGAATGAGCGAGCATGGCTTTACGCGATCCGATCATGAGTTCAAGATCCCGGTCTCGCTCAGCTTTGGAATCGCCGGCTACCCCTTCGACGGCGACAACGTGCACGAGGTGCTGACGATCGCAGACACGAACCTCTACACGGCCAAAGGCTCGGACGAGGGCATCGCCAGGACTTCCGAGCAACAGCGCTCGAATCGCGAGCTGCGGGCCGAATCTTCCTTCGCGGTTCTCGATGCGCTCGTGACCGCGGTGGACAACAAGGACCGTTACACCCGGAAGCACTCCGAAGACGTGACCGAGTACGCCCTTTGGATCGCGGAAGAGCTTGGGCTCAGCGAAGAAACGATGCGGGTCGTTCGGATCGCCGGGCTGCTGCACGACGTCGGCAAGATCGGGGTACCGGACGAGATCCTGCGCAAGCCCGACCGCTTGACTCCGGAGGAGTACGAGGTCATGAAGCGTCATCCCCGGCTCGGCGAACTCATCGTCGGCGGCGTGCCCGGCATGGAGAGCATTCTCGACGGCGTGCGATCTCACCATGAGCGGTGGGATGGCCAGGGATATCCCGACGCCCTCGGTGGCAAGGACATCCCTCTGCTGGGCAGGCTCCTCGCGGTGGCCGACGCCTTCAGCGCCATGACGACGGACCGCCCGTATCGCAAGGGACTCGACTGGGATACTGCGATGACCGAGATTCGATCCAATATCGGAACCCAGTTCGATCCCGAGATGGCGAAGGCATTCCTGCAGGCGGCGGCTCGTCGGAAGGCGCTGTTCGAAGAGGCCCATGCCGTGCCAAAAGCTGCTTAGATTTCCGCAAGATGCCCAGCGCTTTTGCCTGGCTTAGGACATTGCCGTATACTGACCGCGGCGATGGGCCTTGCCGCACCGTACTCGGAAGCTCTTGCCCGGTTCACCGGGCGCCCCGTCGTGACGCTTGCGACGGGCACGACATGCGCCCTGCTCGGTGACGAGCGGACGCTTCGCGAGTTCCTCGTGGCCGATCAAACGGCCCGGCTCCTACGGCAGGAGGGGCACACTGTTTTCTCGCTGCTGATCGACGACAGCTACGACCCCTTGAACTATCGCCAACTTAGGGTGGCGGTCGACAAGGACGAGGATCTGCTCGCGCAGTACGAGCAGTATTGCGGAATGCCGATCGCTCATGTGCCCGATCCGTTCGGGTGTCACGAGTCCCTCGCCGCCCATTTCGAGGACGCGCTGCTCGCACGCCTCAACGCGCTGGGCGCCCAGCCGACGATCGTCAGCACCGCCAACCTCTACGAAAGGGGGCTCTACCGACCGCATGTCCATGAGGTCCTTCAGAGGCTGGACGAGGTCCGCAACCTACTGGCACAGAAGTTCCCCAAGTACAACCCGCAAAAGCTCGCGTGGGCCGTCTGCCCCAAGTGCGGCTACATCGATTCGACCGATATCGAGCGCGTTGGCAAGAACGAGCTCCGGCTCATGTGCACGAGATGTCAGCGCAGCCTGGAACTGCCGTTGGCTGAGGCGCAGGTCAAGCTCAACTGGAAGCTGGACTGCGCACTCCGCTGGAAGCTGTTCAACATCGACGCGGAGCCGTTCAACAAAGCCTATCTCGAACCTCAGGCGGGCGCGTTCACGGTCGCCCAGGAGCTTTCGCGATCGCTTTTCGGCGGGCATGAGGTCCTTCCACTTCCCTACGGGCTCGTGACCATCGAAAAGGAGCTCAGCTACCGCCTTCTCGAGACCCTGCCCGGGCAGATGCTGCGCTCGCTGCTCACCGAGAGGCCGACGGCCGACATCCGGCTCACCCGTGAGCGCGTTCTGCTAGAGGCTTCGCGGTACAAGGCCTATGACGACACGAGCTACCTGGACGTCATCAAGCAGTTGCTGCCGGTATGGCTCCTCACGCCCGAGAAGCTGAATCAGAGGCAGCGCGAACTGTTGACTCATGGTATGGCTTTCAGCCGGTTCTTCCTCGGGCTGCCGGTGCGGCTGCGGCTTCCCTCGCCAGGACCCATGGAGGAGGAAGAGCGGCCGGTGGTGGAGGCGATTCACCGATTCATCCTCGGGGTGGTCGTTTTGCGCGAACTCTATTCGGACTATGGGTCGTTCTGCGAGCCGGCCAAGCGCCTGATGAAGACCCTTGGGGACCTCAAAAAGCCGGCCCTCCACCGGCTGCGCCTGATCGTCGGACAGGATCAGGGCCCCAGCATGATCCGCTTCCTGCACTCTCTGCCGGTCGACTACGTGAACCTACTGGAGTACATGCTCCGGATGCACCTGCAGAGCCGCACCCGGCCCGTTCAGGCGGTGGTGGCGATGCCTGCCGAGGAAGTCCTCGCCCAGCCGCCCTACCTAGGCTGAGGCGGCGCGATCACCTTGGCCCGAGATCTGCGTCAAGCCGCTGCAGCGCCTCCGCCCCTGCTGCCCAGACGTCGAGATAGGCCCGGTGTCTCGAGTCGGGGCAACTGTTCTTGAAGTTGTCGTAGTCGATGGCTTCTACTCTTTGAGCGAGGGCTTCCGCCACCTCCTCCCGCCGGACCTTGGCTCTGAAGGCGTAGTCGCCGTGTGGCGTGTGTTCGACCTGGGCGTGTGGGAACACGGCCTCGATATCGCCACGAACCCGTGCCCGAACCAAAAGACAGTCAGCCACCTCCCGATGGGCGACGATCGACAAGTGCGCGTCGTTGAGATAGACCCACATCCTTGCTCGATTCTATTGCTTTCGGCCGATCGTGCCCGAGCCCGTGATGCTTTGCTCGATCTTGGCGGGGTTCCCCGCGTAAAGCACACTGCCGCTGCCGCTGATCGACACGCTGAGGGCGCCCATGGCATCCACCAGCGCGGAGCCCGAGCCACGGATGGAAACCTCCGCCGTTCCAGCCTCGAGGCGCTCCGCATCGATTGCTCCAGAACCGTTAATGGCCGCATGAAGTTGGTCGGTCTTCCCCTCGAGCGTGATCGAACCAGACCCCGAGATCGTGGCGTCGAAGGCCTTCGCCGAGATTCCCATAGCTTTCACCTTGCCCGATCCTGAGATCGTGATAGCCTGCAGACGTTCCGCCCCCACTCGAATACGGGGGCCGATCGTGCTGCTGATGTTGCGCTTGTTGCGAATCACCAGCGCGTCCCCTTCGATCTCGGTCGTGATGTACTCGGCGAGATTGTCGTCGATCTCGAGCTTGAGGTCGCTGGTCGCGCCCACACTGACGTTGACCTCTCCGGCCCCGATGAGCTCGATCCTCTTGAACGCGCCGATGCTGCGGGTTTCGGTCTTCTGCACGCCGGAGCCGCGGAGCCCGCCCATCAGCGCGCAGCCGGCAAGGAAGGGGGTGAGGAGAACGGTGCTTCGCATGCCTCTATTGTGCGGTCTTGGTGAAGGGGGTTGGGGCGTCTGGGTCTTGCGGGGTTAAGGTCTTGGGGTGCCGAGTGCCGGTAACCTCTCATGCGATGACCCTCCAGCAGATGATCCGGCGGCTCGATGAGTACTGGTCGCAGCAAGGGTGCGCGATTCTGCAGCCTTACGACATGGAGGTCGGGGCCGGCACGATGCATCCGGCGACCACCCTGCGCGCACTGGGACCGCTGCCGTGGAACGTGGCCTACGTGCAGCCGTCGAGGCGGCCCGCCGACGGACGCTACACCCGCAACCCCCAGCGCAGCCAGCGCTACTACCAGTACCAGGTGATCATGAAGCCGTCCCCCGAGAACATCGTCGACCTGTATCTCGGGTCGCTCGATTACCTCGGCTTCGACACCTCGAAGAACGACGTGCGGCTGGTCGAGGACGACTGGGAGAGTCAGGCCGCTGGCGCGAGCGGGGTTGGGTGGGAAGTTTGGGTGAACGGCGCCGAGATCACCCAGTTCACCTTCTTCCAGCAGATGGGCGGAATCGAGTGCAACCCGGTATCGGCGGAGATCACCTACGGGCCAGAGCGTCTGTGCCTCATGCTCAACAAGACGAGCTCGTTCTGGGATGGGCTCGACTGGGCGGAAGCCCTAAGCTACCGAGACGCGGAATGGCAGCTCGAAATGCAGCACAACGTTTACAACTTCGAGGTCGCGGACGTGGGAATGCTGGTCAAGCTGTTCGACATCTATGAGGCAGAGTCGAAGCGGGTCATCGAGACGCCGGTGCTTTGGAACGAGGAGCTTTCCATCCTAAGCACCAAGAGCGGTTCTTCCGAGCGAACCGGCCCGAGCGGGCCGCTGGCGCTGGTCTATCCGGCGCTCGACTACGCGCTCAAAGCTTCGCACGTCTTCAACCTTCTCGACGCTCGGGGCGCCATTTCAGTCGGGGAGCGGGCCACCTACATCAACCGGATCCGCGCCCGCGTTCGGGCCTGTTGTCTCAAGTACATCGAGCAATTCAAGGAGGAACCCTCGCCCGTGCCGGCATAAGCGGCCGATCGGGCACGGTCAAGCGGATGTTAGGAGACACCATAGCCGCGCCCATCACCGGAACCGGTCGCGCCGCCGTAGCCCTGGTGCGACTCTCCGGTCCCCAGGCGTGGGAGATCGCAGCGCAAGTGTTCCGGCCGTGGGATCCGGTGCCGCGCATGGTGAGCTACGGCCGGCTGTGCAACGGCGACGATGGGCTCTGCGTTCCCTTCCGGGAGGGCCAGAGCTACACCGGGGAGGAGACAGTCGAGCTCTCGATGCATGGGTCGCCGGCCTCTGTTCGCGCGGTGCTGACGGCCTGTGTCGCCGCGGGCGCTCGCTTGGCCGAACCGGGTGAGTTCACCCAGCGAGCCTTCCTGAACGGCCGCATCGATCTCACTCAGGCGGAAGCCGTAAGGGAAGCGATCGAGGCCCAGACGGAGCTACAGCTTCGGCATGCGAACCTGGTCAGAGAGGGCGCGCTGCATGCCGAGCTGGGGGGCTTGCGCTCGGAGGTGTTGGCGCTGCTCGCACAGGTCGAGGCATCTGTGAACTTCCCGGATGAGGTAGACCCTCCTGATCCCGCTCATTGCCAATCCCTCGTGGGAAAATGGCAGGAGGCCTTGGGGCGGCTGCTTTCGACCGCCCGCTCAGGCAGAATCCTCCGCCAAGGTTTGCGGATCGCCATCGTCGGGCCGCCCAACGCCGGCAAGTCCTCGCTTCTCAACGCCCTCGCGGGCGTCGACCGCGCGATCGTCACCGCCATTCCCGGCACTACCCGCGACACCATCGAGGAGACCGTCGAGCTGGGTGGGCTGCCTTGCGTGCTCGTGGATACCGCGGGTCTGCGCGAGTCCACGGACGAAGTTGAATCGCTCGGGATCGAGCGGAGCCGCCGGGAGATGGCCCAAGCCGATCTGGTTTGGAGGGTGGTCGATGCCTCGTCCGAGATCGCCTCGGAGGAGGGGGACTGGAGCTGTTACGCACCACCGGCCAGCCCTGAAACCTGGGCGGTTCTGAACAAGATCGACCTCCTCGCACCGGGTGCGAGAGCGCGATTGGATGGCGCGGTGGCCGTCTCCGCCCTGACGGGCGAGGGCCTCGATCTTCTCGCGGAGAAAGTGCGCAGGTATGGGGACCTGCAGCCGGATGGTGTGACCATTGCGCCCAGACATGAGCCGTACCTCCTCCAAGCGAAGACAGCATTGGAGGGCGTGGCGGAGGCGGTCCGGCACCACTTGCCGGCGGACCTCCTCGCGGCGGGGCTTCAAGAGGCGGCCCACAGCCTCGGACAGATCACCGGAGAAACCGCCGATGCCGACATGGTGGAACGCATCTTTCGCGAGTTCTGCGTGGGCAAGTAGCCGCACGCGGAGAGATGCCTATACTGAGGCGTGGACCATTACGACATCTGGTGCGATTTGGCTCCTGGCGCCAATGACCTGGAGTTCGTGGAGGCGGTTCGCACCTACCTCGGACACCTGCAGGTCCCGCGCTACAGCATCTCGCGTCGCAAGCTGGGCTTCGGCCCCCCGGGCCTGGGCGAGTTCCACATCCGGATTAGCTTTCCCGATCTGGCTGCCCTGGACGAAGCCTTCAATGTGGCGGCCACTCGCAACACGATCGTGGAGCCCCTCCACCACGCGGTCTATTCGCGGATCATGAACTTCAAGTCCGGGCTCTACCGGGACTTCCCCGACCCCCACCGACTCGGGGCGTCTGCAACGGACTCGCGCGAGAAGACGTCATAATGGTAGATCATTTGATAGCTACGGACTCACATGCGATTTGACAAACTGACTCTCAAAGCCCAAGAAGCTCTCCAGAACGCTCAGGGGTTGGCATCGAAGATGCAGCACTCCAGCGTGGACGTGGAGCATATGCTCCTTTCGCTGCTTGTGCAAGAGGACGGGCCGACCCGGCCGCTGCTCGAAAAGCTGAGCGTCGATCCTTACGGCCTGCAAAAGGACGTCCAGGCGGAGCTGGAGAAGTCACCTAAGGTTCAAGGCGCCACCACTTATGGCTCCAGCATCGCCGGCCGACTTCAAAAGGCCTTCACCGACGCCTTCTCCGAGGCGGACACCATGGGCGACGAGTACGTCTCCACCGAGCACCTGCTCCTGGGAATTCTGGGAGACGCCGGACCAGCCGGAAAGATCCTGAAGGCTGCCGGGGTGAGTCGCGATGCGCTGCTACTGGCGATCGAGGACATCCGGGGCGGGCGGAAAGTGACGGATCAGAACGCGGAGGACCGTTACCAGTCGCTCGAAAAATACGGCATCGACCTCACCGCGAAGGCTCGGATGGGCAAGCTCGATCCGGTGATTGGCCGTGATGACGAGATTCGGCGGGTGGTGCAGGTTCTCAGCCGTCGCACCAAGAACAACCCGGTTCTCATCGGCGAGCCGGGGGTTGGCAAGACGGCGGTGGTGGAGGGCCTGGCCCAGCGGATCGTGAGCGGAGACGTGCCGGACGGGCTGCGGAACAAGTCCGTCATCTCCCTCGACCTTGGAGCGCTGATTGCCGGCTCCAAGTACCGCGGAGAGTTCGAGGACCGCCTCAAGGCGGTGCTGGACGAGATCAAGCAGGCTCAGGGCAACATCATCCTCTTTATCGACGAGCTCCATACGCTGGTGGGCGCCGGCAAGGCGGAGGGTTCCATGGATGCGGCGAACATGCTCAAGCCGATGCTGGCAAGAGGCGAGCTTCGCTGCGTCGGCGCGACGACCCTCAACGAGTACCGGCAGCACGTCGAGAAGGACAAGGCCTTGGAGCGGCGTTTCCAAACGGTATTCGTCGGGGAGCCAAGCGTCGAGGAGACGATTTCGATCCTACGCGGCCTGAAGGAGCGGTACGAGATCCATCACGGGGTGCG
>DATLGQ010000347.1:0-11382 GCA_035540435.1 Fimbriimonadaceae bacterium | reverse complement strand
GCGACGAGATCGACGCGCCGGTCCAGACGGCCTGCAACCGCCGAGCCCTCCTGCGCTTCGGCGAAAGGAAGTTGCAGCTCAGAAGAAAAGGCGGTGGCGACGCGCAGCAGTTCGCGCCGCCGCAACGTCGCCAGCGCGTCGGGGCGATATTCGATATCGCCGCCGCGCTCTTCGGCCAGGCCTTCGCCAATCAGCCAAGCCTGGCGGGCGGCCAGCGCAGTCCGCACCTCCCGACCGAAGCCGGCCTCGCGAAGCGGGAGCGGCTCGCTCGCGGTGAGTTCCTCATCGAGCCAGGTCGCCCCGTCGAAAGCGGAAAGCCGTTCGAGCGGCAGGGGCGAAAGCATGGCAACGGCAACCGGTCGGTCGCGGGCCATCCGCTTCTCATAAGCTTGCGCCCGTTGCAGATGATCGGCGCCGATCGCCCAGCTGCCATCCGGATGACGGTCCGGACCGCCGACGACGCGCCGGATCGCCTCGAGTCTCCGGACATGGGCGCGCGCATGCTCCCCGCTCGCGAGCGGCTCATGCCCCAGATGAAGATCGACGGAGTAGCGGCCGCCATGAGCTGCCGCGATCTCCGCCACCTTCCGATCCGTCGCCCGGACCTCCGCCACGCTGCGGGAGATCCGCACGATCGCGCCGATCGGCAGCGGTTCCGTCCGGTCGCCGCGACCGAGATCGACATAGTGTGCCCGGCCATCGATGCCATCGACGACGAGATAGTGACGGTCCCGCAGCTCGTCGGAGAGGCCCCGCTCCACAACCCGGCCGACCAGATCGGCCCCAGTCGAAGCGTCGGCACCGAATATCGTCTGCTCAGAAGGCGCGCGCTCGATCCGCGCCTCGGCAAGCGCCCGCTGCATGGTGCGGATGATGTCGCCTCGCTCGCCGAGCGCGAGAAGCCTCTCCTCCAGTCCGACCTCAAGCCGCCACTGCCCTCCTCCCATATTCTCGGCGAGGCCGAGTGCGGCAAGCTTGCGGAGCCGGCCGGCGCGAACGGAATGCTCGAACATCGTCCGGCCGCCGACGCTGACGATGCGGTCCGCCCCCGCCTCCCGGAGAAATCGGCGGTCGGTGCCGGTCAGTCGCTCGGCATCCACATCGAGCCGGAGGCGCGCCTCGATCTCCTTATCAGTGCGCGGCCCGAGGTCGAGCGAGACCAGCTCCGCGACCCGCTCGCGCATCCCGCGGGAGATATATTCGGGCGCGATGATCAGGTTTTCGCCGCGATCATCCATTCCGCGCAGGATGATGTGCGTGTGGGGATGAGCGGTGTCGACATGGTCGGCCGCCACCCAGTCCAGCGAGGTGCCGAGGTCCTGCTCCATCCGCTGCATGAACCGGCGGATGAGCGGCTTGAGGTCGTCATATTCGGCGCCGTCCTCGACCGAGACGATGAAGCGAAACTGATGGCGGTCGCCCTCGGACCGCTCGAGGAATGCCTTGCCGTCGGCGATATCCGCACGAGTGCTATACAGCCTTCCCGGCTCCCCCTCACGTGTCACCCCATCCCGCTGGATGTAGCGCAGGTGGGCACGCGCCGCGCCGAAGCCCTTGCCGCCGAGCCGCATCAGCCGCGTCTTGACGATCGCACGTCGCGAACGGAGCCCGGCGAAGCGATCGCGGCTGGCAAGAATGCGGCCGACCGAGCTACCGCGGCCGATGCGGCTGCCGTCGAAGCGACGGCCTTTGCCTCGCTGTAACGCTCCGGCTCTCGCCGCAGCGGCGAGCACGGCATGGAGATACCTGCGTCCGCGAGGCGAACCGGGTGCACGTATGCGCCCAAGCCGCGGTTCGAAGTCCTCTTCCTGCATGCGGTGCTCGCGTTGCCGTCACGGCGAGTGTGGCAAAAGGGCGTCCAACTGCCGATATCTCACTCGGCGAATTTAGCGCGCGTCAGAGGTCGCTCGGGCGCCGCCGCCGAGGAAGCGGCGGCGGCGACGTGCGCATGGCGGAGCGCCAAGATGGAGGGGGCGCTCGCGACACGAATGGCGCAAATCAGGTTCTAGAGGCGAAGATCATCCTCGCCGGTGGACTTAAACGCCCTGTGATGGAGCTGCCGCTCGCTGAACGATTCGGTCGATGAGCTTGCCAGCGGCGACGCGGTTCACTGAACACTCGCGGATGAGGCCAAAACAACGCTCCCAAACGGCCCGTTCATGTGGCGGAAAAGCCTCAAGTGGGGAGGCAGCGGCGGCGATGGCCGCCCGCGCTTCAACAAGCTCCTCAGCTCGCTTGTCTGCCAAAGTGAGCAGATTCTGTTGGTCCACCAAGACACGCATGCCCGCGATTCGACGCATTTCCTTGATCGCCGCGTCTGCACGAACCGCTGTCGCCTGCCGCTCGGTATCGGACATTGGCTGGCTCATCGCCCCGACTGACTGCGCAACATCGGCATCGGCGAGCTCAAAGCGACGCAGCCAGTTCCGGCGAATGGAGCTTGACCGACACCGGCGAGAGATCTCGCGCGCAATGGGGCCGAGCTGGTTTACGAGGTTGTTCCAATGAGCATTCTGCTCGAAGTTGTCGCGCCGGGCATTGGGCACAATGCGGCTATCGAGGACGTGCACCTCTCCCACCGACCAGGAGTTGAACCGGGGCTCGGCAAACAGCTCTTCGAGGAGAATAGTATCGCCGATTTGGATGTTACCTACGCGCAGGCGCAGGCCCTTCACTAGGTTTGAAGCCGGAATTGCGCCCTCATAGCCATGGTGCAGCACCCAGACGAGCGCAGCACGGCCCCCGTCCATGGCCGGAATGTGGACGATTTCCACCTCTTCGAACCTGTCGAGCCGTCCGCCGCCGACGTCGAAGGTATCCCGGTGCGGCCGGTACACTGGCCGGTCGGAACCAGCTATGTGGATATGCAAGGGCGGCCCGGGCATAACAGCCTGCAATGCGGCGCTGATCTCCGCCCCAAAGCCGAATTCCGGCGCGAACGGGACTGGCGCGACTTGCGACAGAAAATCTTCAACGGCGCTCGGCGTCATTAGCTTGTCCGAGCGGAGCCGCACGATACCGCGGAGCTCGACTTCGAAAAATCGCTCGGGGTAGTCGGTAGGTTCTATTTGGGATCCGGTGACAACGTGCCTGATCAGCTCTTCGAGGCCGCCGGAAAAATCAGTGGCTCGCATCGCCGATTTGAGCCGGCGACAATCCCATCGCATCTCCGAGACCATTGTCTCGCCAACGGCGCGCGAGCGGAACACGAGCTCCTGCGCATAGGCAAGGCCGGCCAAACGCCCGACGCCACGAAAGCCCCGCGCCTGCGTACCACGCTTGCTGCTGCCGCCGATGGACGTGAGGACTCGCACAAAGTCCTCACACGGAATCCCCGTACCGTTGTCGCGGATCCTCACGGAGCGCGCGGTGCTGTCGAAGGAAAAGTCCACGCGACCCGCCTCATCCGCCCGGAGCAGGCCCTCGCGCCGAGCGTCATCGATCGCATCGGCGGCATTCTGGACGTATTCACGGTATACGGAGAGAGGATCGACATACATCGCGCTGGAGAGGAGTTCCAATACGTCCTTGCCGACGAGAATCGCCTCGGGCGCCAAGGTCGCGACTGGCCTGCCCGAGATCTTCCGATGAGCCATGCCGATGGAAGTCAGATCGGATTTCATGCCGCCGCCCTCTCGATATCCTTGTGCGATTCAGGCGCGACGCCTTCGTGCAATTCGAGGCCCGCATCCTCGACACGCTCCTCATCAGGGACTCCGAGGTCCGCGGCAACCACACCGTCGAGATCCTTCCCGCGCCTCCAAATCTTGAAGAGCTCAGCCTTCGGAACGGGAACGTAGTGCCTCAACACCCGTCTTACGGCTTCCGTGGTGGCTTTCTTCGGAAGGCCGGCAAACTCCCGAGGCTCACAGGAGGAAAGCAGGGCAACCAGCTCGTTCCGGTCATAGGCATCGAGCGCCGCAAAGTCTGCCTGGAACAGCTGCAGCGAGCCTTCCGGATCGTGATGCTCATACCAATCGCGATTGAAGATAAAGTCGTGCGGCATCATGAGGATGCGCTCAAACTCCTCGAAGGTGTCGCCGAACGCACGCTTGAAAAAGTCGGGCTCACCGCTGACGATCCCATGCGTGGCCTGCAGGACGATCTGCATCGAGCGGAGCTGATAGCGACTCCACTTCTCTCCCACATGCCCCCGGTCCGGCCGGTCGGTTGGTTGGAAGCGCATCGGGAAGGACCAGATGCGAATTCCCAGCTCCTCGTTGAGGCTGACGTTAAGTCGCATTCGCTCGAACAGGTCGGCCGGGTCGTCGTGGAAATTGTAGAGCATGTAGTTTGAGAGCTCCACGAGGCCGAACTCGGCCGCGTAGCGGACAGCCCGCTCGTAGGGTTTCTTCACCCCGAGATGATCGAAGGCGATCCGCAGCGGCTTGAGGCATATCGAGGAGAGTTCGCGCAGGTACATCGGATCCTTGCAGAGGATGCGGGCGTCCACCCCCTGATTGAAATCGACCCTCCTCTGGACAGGCGGACGCCCGGGCCGACGCAGCTTGGCGCCAGGCACGAAGCCAAGGTCACGTATCTCGGCGATGATCTCCTTGAAGCGCGGCGACGCCACGACGTTGTTGTCCATTAGGATGAGGTCCTTCTTGGGACCGTAAAGCTCCTCGATCGCCCGGACGATGGCGGTCAGCGATTCCGTGTCTCGCAATCCCCCTTCCAGCTTCGGAACGCCGCAAAAGTGGCACTTCCGGATGCAGCCGCGCGAGCAGTAGGCGAAATAGGCATCATGGACGGCGTATTGATACTCGACCTGATCCAGAATCGAGTAGTCAGGCACGAGATCCTCGATGGGGGTGCCGTCGATATCGTCGGCATACAACTCCTCGGAAAAATCATCGAGCTGGAGGGCGGCCGCCGGCGGCTGGCTGAGCAGTCCCTTGATGAAGCGAACGCCAGCCCATCTCGGTTCATCGAGGAACCGATCATGCATCAGCGAGGCTGCGATCCCACCAACGAACACCTTGTCCGCCTGGCGGTTCGCCACTTCCAGGGCGAAGTCGATGGCTTGGGCGATCCTCGCATATTCGAAGGAGAACAGGGTGGTGACGTAAATTCGATCCCACGCTTCATCGAGGACCGAGCGATCTTCTCCTTTGATGAAGCGAACGCGGTCCCGCTTGCCGCGCGGGCCGTGATATTGCGCGATCTTCATCAACCCGAGAGGCGGATATTTGTTCTTGTAGCCCGGCTCGATCAGCAGGATGTTCTTGTTAGCCATTGTGCACGACTTTCAGGCGGGTGCGCCGGCGGATCTCGCGCACATAATCGACGGCTGTACGAACCCCACCTTCGCCGCCGAGCCCCTTTAGAGGCCCGTCGGTCGACCAGTCGGCCTGATTAGCGAAGTCCGAGAGTGTGTTGACGAAGTAGCGTCGGTCGACGCGCGTCGCGTCCTGAGCCTCGTTGTAGAGGTCGGCGGCAATATCCATCAGCGCGTAGACGCCGACACCCTTGTTTAGCACATGCTTCCTTGAGTTGGCCCATTGCTCCGGAAGCACCTCGGCGACGGCCTTCCAGAAGCTCAGCACGACCTGCGCCGCTCGCTCCGGTGACCGTGTTTTCAGGATGCGCGTCGCTGCCAAGAATCGCTTGATAGCCTTCTGCATAGTCCGAAGCGAGGCGCGCCGGTTCAACCCCGAGGTGCTGCTGCCGCCCAGATCGAGCTGGCGACACCAGGGCGATTCCACGTCGTTGTTGAGGTGCAGAGCGATGAAGAGCTCAGGCCGATCGTTGGCCAGGTCGCCCGAAAGCTGAGCGTCATGGAAATCGAGCAGGCTGGTGCTGAGACCCTTTGCCTTGCTGTTGATTGTATTGAAGACCTCCATCTCTTCCCGGGCCGTCAAGCCGAGGAAGCACATGAAGGGCAGCGAAATTGCCAGATCGTCGAGGTGACCCAGCCGATGCTGACAGTCCACCTGCGCCATCACCTTGCCTGCAGCAGGGTCGATCTCGATCCGGGCATGGCCGTCACCGAGCTCAACCAAGCGCCAGGCGCCGGTGTCACTTGGCCGAAGATTGAGGGTGAGCGGGATAGTCGAAGATTTGGGCTGCCTGATGTAGCGCCGGAAGTCTTGGCTATGCTGCGAGTTGAACCGCCGCTGATAACCCGCCCCCGTGTCCTCGTTGAGGACGTCGGCGAAGCTCAACGCGTGGAGCAGGCTGGCAGGGGCGAAGCCCATCAGAACCTGTCGATCGGCGGACGCACCCACCAGACAATCGATGACGATTAGTTCCGCCACTGCACCCCCTCGCGGCCGAAATTGCATTCAGGCGATGCAGTTTGCCGTTTACGGGCTCTAAGTCAAGCACGCCGATCGCTGGGTGCCGACCCGCCCACAGGAAATTCTAGCGCTTCGGTTTGAGCTTCGCGCGGACCGCGTCGACCCTGCCGGCAAGTTTGTCGAGTTCGAATTCGATTTTCTTGCGCGTCTCGCCCTGAGCCCGACTGAGCGCTGCCTCTACGTCCGCCTTCGCCAGCCACTGCCGGAATTTCGCTAGCTTCTTGTAGGGGGCGCTGTCGGCGCCGGCTTCTACCGCATGTTCGTGGGCATCCTCGAAATCGTAGGCACGGGTCGCGAACTTCTGAAGGGACTTTGGCGCGGAACAAATGACGGGCAGCCGGTCGCGCACGTCCACGGCGCGGGCAATCTCTCCGGACTTTATTTTTTCGACGACCAGGTCGTCGAAGCCGGCTTGCTTCAGCCGAGCCTTCCGGATCGCCGCACTCTTCAGATACTCGTCATAATAGCTCCACCGGGCGGTGTCGGCTTCGCCATGATCGAGCATGAACTGATAGACGGCGATGAGGTGCTCGACCTTGCGCTTCGAGAGCCCGATTTCCTGCGCAAGCTGGGCCGAGTCGATGCTGTGTGCCTTGGAGCGGCGGTAGAGAAAGCCGGCCTGCTCAAAGGGTGCCCAGTCTTTCTTGCCCTTGATGTGGTACTGCCCGAGCAGCGCGAAGATGAGCGCCTCATCCAGGTCTTCCGGAAGCAGCTTCACCTTCATCCGAGCCCATTTGATCGGGTCGGACTTCGCCAGCGCGCGATACGCGGCCAGGCGGCTATTGCCCTCGAGGACCTCCAGCTTGCCCGAGCGCACCACCACAGGATCGGTCAAGCCGCCGTCTCGCTTGATGTCCTGAACTAGCGCCTTCACATGGTCCATCTCGAGCAGCTTGCGCTCAATATCGGTCTGGGTCGGTTCCTCGCCGTCGGCCCGCAAGATCGAGTAGACGCGCGGGTTGTCGACGAAGAAGCGAAGGTCGGAATGCGCCAGCGTTGTCGTGTGAACCGGCACCTCGACGCCACGAATGAGAAGTGTTTCCCCGGATGGCGAAAGCTTAGCGGCTGCGGCGGCGCTCATAGCGACTCCGATCCATCCAATCTCAGCACGTCCCGGACCATCTCGCCGAATGCATAGTCTGCTCGTGCGTCGTATTCGGCGCGGTTGATGTCGCCTTGGCCGAGCTGCGCGGCCAGGTGCTTGGCTGACAGTAGAGAGTCGACCCAGCCGTCAACTGTGTCGCTCGCGATGAGGTTTGTCACGAAGCAGGGCTTCTCCTGTGAGATTCGGTGGATCCGATCTTGCGCCTGGAGGTAATCGTCGAGGCTGAAGCTTCGGTCGAAGAACACTGCGTGGTTCGCCATCGTCAGCGTGAGGCCTTCCTTTGCCGCTCCCGGTGTGGCCACCAGCACGCGACAGTCCAAGTCGGACTGGAAGGCCGAAAGCGCCTCCTCCCGTTTGGCCATGGTGAGCCCGCCATGAACCACGGCCGCTCCGAACCGCTCAAGATGTCGGGCGAGAAAGTCGGCGTTGTCGGTGAACGAGGTCCAAACGACGATCTTCTCGCCGGCGTCGATGGCTTGGTGCACCAAATCGTCCAGGAAAGGCAGCTTGCCTGGCATATACCGATAGGATTGGTCGACCATGGCGGGGTTCGACGCTACCTGCACGAGGCGCAGCAGGCGCTTGAGAAGGCTTTCGGCGTCGTCGAGTATCGGCCGGCCCTCACGCACCACCACGGCGGCGAGCTCGTCGCGGAACTGGTCATAGATTTCCGCCTGCCGCGGCTCGAGCGGGCATTCGAGGTTCCGAATTGTCTTGTCGGGCAGTTTCAATCCAGAGGTTTTCTTCGTCTCCCGGACTGAGAAGCTTCGGATCCTGTCGAACAGCTGCTCGAGGCTATCTGCGAATGCCGCGGCACGCCCCTCATCGTGGGCAAGGTCGTTCGTCAGATCGAGGTCGCGCTTGAACGAAGCGAATTCATGCCCGAGCGCATCGCCGCCGTCCAGAAAACGAATCTGCGACCAGAGATCATAGGGACGATTGGCAACCGGGGTGCCGGTCATGATTACCCTGCGCACGAAACCGTCCGCGAGGGCGTGGAGCGCCTGACTGACCTCGGCCTCCGGATTCTTGATCTTGTGGGCCTCGTCGAGAAGCGCCCCAACCCGCCGAGTCTTAAGGAACAGTTCGAGCCGCTTACGTTCAGAGAGCACCACCTCATAATGCGCCAGGTAGAGCCGGACCGGGCTGTTGAAGGCGTAGAAGTTCGCGCTCCGGTCCTGACCCAGAACGCGCGGTCTCAGGTGGCTGTGGCCGGCCACCTCCGACCGCCAGTTCTCGATTAGGCTCTTCTTCGTGACGATCAGGACGGAGTCCACGATGTCGCGAGCGAGCCAGGACAGGGCGAGGTCGAGCCCGATCTTCGTCTTGCCCAATCCCTGCTCGTGGAACACGGCTGCGAACGGCAAATCCTTGATCGCCTCCAGCGCCTCCAGCTGATGCGGAAACGCCGACCGCTTCGCTTCGAGATTGGCTGGCTTTTGGACCTTCAGCATCGCCATTTAGCGCGCCAAACTTTCTGACCCGTCTAGCACGACTATGCTGGTTGGAGCCTCCCCGTACGGCGTCCGAAGCTCCGCAATCAGCCGCCTTGCCGTGGCGCCGGCCGCGAACGGCACCGCCAACACGAATATTCCGCGAGGGGTCGAAGCGAGATAATCCAAGAACGCTGAAATCTGCTGTCGGCTATGGTCGGTCTCCAGATCCTGCTGCGTCTTCGCTTCGCCGATCAGCGTCGTCGTCGTGGGCACGTCAGTCGCATGCACGTCAGGCGTATAACCTCCGATCCGCGGCGGACGCTCGCCGCGCATGGGGCGGACGGCGTCCTCTCGCACCGCAATGTTCGTGAGAGGGCCGAGCTCGCGGACTGCGAATGCAATAACGGCCTGTACTAAACTGGCATGTGTTGCCGACTCCGGCATTTCAGCTGTTCAGCCCCAACCACTTGTTGAGTTTGGTGAGTTCGGCCTGGGCATCCACAAGGGCTTGGGCAGTGTCACCGCCTGGATCGGCTTGGATCCTTTGCTGCTCCTCATATTGTAGAGCTGCAATCCGATTAACGAGCGCTCGCGCCAGTTGACCAATTTCCGCCTCCTGAAGCGTTCGACTCAGGTCGGGCTTTTCGAGCACGGCCTCGGCCTTGCGAGCGCCATGCTTGAGGAAGATTTCGCGTGCCTTATCATTGCGAAGAATGCGCGGCAGCACGCGCACCTTCTGTAACGGATAGAGCTTGTTCTCGTGTATCCACCGGGCGAAATCGGTGAGATCGAAACCAGCCGCCGTGATGGCCTGCTTCACCCCGGGTTTCTGCAATTCCACGAAGCCACTGAACCGCGTCGTATCGAAGTCGCCGTCATCCCCCACGACCGGCCGATAGTACTGCTCCATATCAGAGTACGCATTGATGCTTTCGACCACCTCAGTCTGACGGCCACCGCAATAGTCGACGATGGTCGCAAACGGGAGGTGCTCCTGAGTGCGAAGTTCGTAGAGATACTTGGCCTTCGAGTACGGATCCCAGGGCCGGGTGCCTACCAGGTGCACTTGGAGGCGAATCGCGTGAACCGACGCTTCATCGATCTCGTCATGGACAAGTGCCGGGATGTGGGACCAAGACCCCTTTACCCCTGTGTTCTCGAAGTGTTTGTAGAGCGCGACCCGGGTATTCCCCTCGACGCAGACGAGTGAGCCGTCCTTTCGGCGGTTCAAGATTACGGGCTGGATGATGCTGCCGTTTGTGATGATCGACTGCTTCAGCTTCTCGAACGTCGTACTTGTCGAGGCCCCGCTGTCATCGTCGTTACCCGCCCCGAGGGCCAAAAAGATCTGCTCCGGAGTGGGCTCATCGCCGTACATTTCCAAGAACTTGCGAATGCGCGGATTGGATCGATCAAGCTCAATCTGATCGACCGGCACCGACGCGTGTGTACCTGCGCTGACCAACGTCACCCTCCTCCTATTAGCCAGCCGCTCGCCGGCGCCCCCCAGCGTAGGTGATCAGGTTTGAGCCTCCACGCCTAACGCGAGGTTAGAAAGCCTTTACGATCAGATCAATAACGATGGCGGATTGGCCGTCGTCGAGGATGTTCCCCACTTGCTGAAGGCCGATTGGTGACTGCCGCGGTGGAGATCAAAAGGGACCGTGTGGAATCTGATACGCGGCTTCTCAGCCTCTCTGCCCGAGAGACACTCTTGGCTCTGAGTCAGCCTTTCGCCTCGTGATAAAACGATGTGCAGACAATCACTTGTCGAGCATCGCGAGACAATGCCTTTATCTTGCCTTCCCCTGCCCCCTTCTCTGATTCCGTCCAGCCTCATCCGATCCCGAGCGCGTCCCCGTCCCCGAAGCACACAAGAAAAGGGAGCGACGCTTGCCGCGCCGCCCCGTAGAGATCTCACCACCGCTAGGTCAGGCCGCGCGGTCGAACGCCGCTTTCGCCTCGTCACGGCGCTCGAAGCTGCGCTTCCAGAGCAGATCGACCACCCTGCCCTCGCCGTCGACCAGGCACATTCCGGCGTGCCAGCGGCCGGCCAGATAGCTCAGAACCGCTATCCGCGAGAGCTCCTCAGCATCATCAGCCAAGCCAAGATTGGCGTCGATATGCTGCCCGAGATAATGCTCTTTCACGCGCGCATCCCAGAGAAAATCGGCCGCTTCGGCTTCCAGAATTCGCTCTGCCATGATCGCTCCGAACTCCGCCCGAAGCGCTTCCACGACCTTCTCGCAGCGGCCATTGGCAATCGCAGAAATCGTCGTCATCGCCGTCTCCTTTCATCGTCTTCCCGATTGAAGACGGCGCTTCAGGATCGGGCGGCGGAGTGGCTGTCAGGGACGCCGAAGGCGCCGCGAAGCGGGGCGGGGGGGAGCCGATTTGCGAAGCAAATTGGGGGAACCGCGCATCCTTGCACAGCCGCTGCGCCGTCCGCCACACTGGGCCTCTTCGAGACGAGGCCCCTCCCCCACCACCTCCGGAACTCACACAAAAAAGGCCCGACGGCCGAAGCCGCCGGGCCTGC
>DATLGQ010000346.1:0-2194 GCA_035540435.1 Fimbriimonadaceae bacterium | reverse complement strand
ATCTCCTTGGGGGCGATCTGCTGTTCGGTGGGAGCCTTTGGCGGCAACAGGATCAGGCTGAAGAAGCCCCCCTTGCGTGGCTCGAAGTGGGTGACCAGGGCGTTCTGAACGGAGTCGGTCGCGGTGCTGTAGCGCAGGATGAAGTCGCGGTTGGGAATCTCGTCCCTGCGGCTCAAGGTCACGCGACCACCGTTAGGCCTTCGGTCCACCCGCACGGCATGCAGCACCGACTCGAGGCTCTGAAGGCGCGCCCCGGCGTCGATGTTGACGGTGAGCTCGATGTTGGCGCCGGTCCGGGTGCCCTTCGGGGTAATGGGCGGAGCGATCTTGTCCGGGTCCGCTGCGTTCCCTAAAAAGCGCGGCCCCACCACCATCGGATAGACGAATTCGAAGGTGCCCTTCTCGTACTTGAGCACCTGCACGTAGCTGATCTCGATCTCGACCTGCGCCTTGGGCAGGATATTAGCCACCGATTGGGTGAAGATGTTTGGGCGCTCCTGATCGAGCAGTGCGGCAGCCTGCCCGGCCTGACGGGCGGCGTCGTAGATGCGTCGCGCTTCTTCCCTCCGGCGGATCGTGCCTTCGATCACCCGATCGCCAAGCTTCATCCGCATGCGGTCGACGGCGGCATCGTGGGGGAGCGGGAAGGTGTAGACGGCCTCGATCGGCTGGTTCGTCGGGTTGGTGAAGGTTTGAACGACCGTCACCCGGGCGCCAAACCCGGACACTTCCGCATGAGCCTTCGTCCCCTTCAATGGGCAAAGGGAGCCAGGCTTGCCGTCTTTATCGATGATCGTGAGCTGCCCTGGTTCGGGAAGCACGTCTTGCGGGGCTGCCGGGTTCATGATCGCAGTCGCGAACGCCAAGATGAGCATGATGCTGATTCCTCCGGTCTTCCGCATATCGGATGTTTGTCAGGCGGCAGCCGTTTCGTTCAAAGATTGAAATAGCAGAAGCCGCGATGCTCCGGCCTAGAGCGTGAGGAACCAGCGATGCATCCGGTCATCGTCAGTCAATTCGGGATGGAACGAGGTGCCGACTAACCGGCCCTGCCGCACGCCGACGATGTCGCTCCCGTAGGTGGCCAGCAACTCTACTTCGGGTCCACGACGCGTTACCACGGGAGCACGAATGAACACCCCCGTAACCGGCTCTTCGAGGCCCTCGATGGCCACTTGATCCTCGAAGCTGTGAACCTGGGCCCCGAAAGCGTTGCGACGCACGGTCACATCGAGGAGGTCCAGCGTGTACTGCCGGCGACCCTCGACCTCGCGTGCCATCAGAATCATGCCCATGCAGGTGCCCCAGACCGGCATTCCTTCGGCCGCCCTGCTTCTGATGGCCTCGCCAAGACCATACCGTTCGAGCAGCAACCCCACGGTCGTGCTTTCGCCACCCGGGATGATCAGGCGACTCACCTGCTGAAGGTCCTCCGGCGTGCGCACCTCGATCGCCGGCGTCGCCATCCTGTGCAAGAGCTCGAGGTGCTTCTCGAAATCACCTTGGATTGCCAGCACCCCGACCCGCTCGGCCATGCGGCAAGTTTACTGGGGCTCTGACCTCGCCCCACACTGGCGCGGCATCTTCAGGCTGCTCTCAAGGCAGCGACAACCTCACGAACCGCTGTTTCGTCGACTCGGCCAAATGCGCCTTCCCGCGAGTCGAGTGCCACCCCGAAGCTGATGCGGGGATGGGTCCGGGTGGAGGGATCTTCGCCGGCGACTATCGGTGCAAGATGCACCTGCGAACAGCCTGTCGCCCGCACAAACTCCCGAACATTGTCGGCCCTGACCGATCCGGCAGGCAGGATCTCGATCCGTCCCTTGGACTGCTCGATGAGCGCGCGGATGGTCTCAGCGCCCTCCAGCGCCGAGGGCGCCTGGCCGCTGGTGAGGATGCGGGTGAAGCCAAGCTCGATCAGCGTTTCCAGCGCCTCGAAGGGCTGCGGCGTGACGTCGAATGCCCGGTGGAACACCTTCTGCATGCCCCCGGCGAGAAGCGCCAGAGAGCGGCAGGCAGCGACCTCGACCTCGCCACTCGCCGTAAGAACTCCGAGCACGACTCCGTCGGCGCCCGCCTCCCCAAACAACTCGACGTCGCGGCGCATCACGTCGAGGTCCTCCTGGGAGTAGGCGAAGCCGGAACGCCGGGGACGCACCATCGCCATGACGGGGACCCGGCAACGCCGCTTGAC
>DATLGQ010000345.1:0-9120 GCA_035540435.1 Fimbriimonadaceae bacterium | reverse complement strand
ATCTACTACACCGGGCCCATGAAGTCCAAGGGTGGAGGGCAAGGCTACGGCACCGTCGACGGGCGGGCCATGAGCAAGGAAGAGGCCCAGGCGGAGATCGACCAGTGGGTCAAGCAGAATCTGGGTTCGAACTCGAAGTAGGGGAAGTTTATGACACTTTTCACTCGCACTTTGGCCGCCGTATGCGCCTGCATCGTCCTTTTGGGAGCCGCCGGCTGCGGCAACGACGAGGCGCCACCCGACGATCCGAACTACTACAAGGGTCCGATGAAGCCCAAGAGCGCGCAGCCGGGCGCCGATAGCGGGCAGTAGAAGCCGCGGGCAACGCTCGAAGACGGTACGTCTGGCGTCCCTTGTCGCAGGCGTGGACGCGATCCAGTGCCTCAGCCCCTACTGTCGCGTCGTTCTTTCCTGGGATAGGGTACTTGCATTCATCTCTCCGACGCCTGCAAACACCTGAGCGGCTCATCCGCGAGGATGAGGCTGTTGTCCTCCGAAAGAAAGTGCACTATCATGTTGTTGGCGAAGCCGGTTCTATCGCCGGCTGGCCAGTCTCTTGACATCGTTTAGGAGGTCAACATGAATCGCAGAGCCTTTACGCTCATCGAACTGTTGGTGGTCATTGCGATCATTGCCATTCTCGCGGCCATTTTGTTCCCTGTGTTCGCGCAGGCGAAAGAAGCGGCCAAAAAAACGCATTGTGTAAGCAACACCAAGCAAACCGCCCTCGCCGCGCTGATGTATGCGGGCGACTACGACGACACTTTGCCCGCGCACGACAACAATGGCTCGTGCGTATATCTTGGGGTCGCGCCTCCGGGAACCGCCACGAACCCATGCAACTACCCCGACTGGGGCGATATGCGGCCGCCTTTCAGCAACGCCGCCAATTACGGCCAGGGGGCCTCCGTCATGTATTGGGGCGCGATCGAGCCCTACCACAAGAACACTCAAATCTCGGTGTGCCCGACGATGGGTGACACGAGATGGGGCATGCTCATCCCTCAGTGGCCGAGCCTGACCGGCAATCCGGTCCCACCCGGTGGCTATCAGGCGAACCTGCACCGCTACTACAACAACACCCTTGGACAGATGGCACTGAACATGTTGGTGGTCGACTACGGGCCACAGATGGGCGTGGCTTCCGGTACCTTCCACAACAACACCCGGCCCGGCGCCCCCCGCGGACGTCTCGGGGCGGTAGCCAAGCCGGCTGAGATCATCCTCGGGGTCTCCGAATCGACTTGGGACTGGAACGGACCGGCGCTCTCGGGGAATCTCGGCAACGGGCTGGTATGGCCCTCATTCCCCAACACGGCGTGCGTGAACTGGTGGCAAGACGGGTGGACGCGCTATATCCACAACGGCAAGTCGGGCCCCTCCGGTTATGCCAGCATGACCCGCATCACGACGAACCCCAACCTGCAAGGCATTGCGGTCTTCACCTTCGTGGACGGCCATACCAAGCCGATGAAGTACACGCAGGCTGAACGATGTGTGCCGCTGCCGGCAGGCACCACTTGGACCTACACTGGCTCGGGGGCCATAGCCAACACTTACTACCCGCACTGGGTTCCGGAGCTCGACCTGTAGCTCCAGACCGGTAAATCGCCGCCGGCGTCACGCCGGCGGCGACGGCTCCCAAACAGGAGATCCAAGCCATGAAGAGACTTCTGATGTTCTCGCTGTTCTGCATCGCTGTCCCAGTCGCTCTTGGCGGCTGCTCCGGCGATCCCGATGAATCCAACGCACCGACCAAAGCCGAGATCGACAAGCAGCTCGAGGGACTGCCCGCGATCGATCCCAAGGACAGCGCCCCTATGGGCGGCGGCGCTCGAATCAAAGGCGGAGCGGGCAACCAAGCCGGCGCGGGAGCCCAGACAGGCGGCGGCTAGCAACCCAACCCTCTCGAAAAAGAAGGCCCTCGCCTAACTGGAGGCGAGGGCTGGAGAGGAGGTTTGGATGAGTTTCGAGCTAAATCTCTAGCCGCCTCGCAGGAGGCTGAGGACGCCTTGGGGTGTCTGGTTGGCCTGCGCCAGCACCGACATGCCCGTCTGCTGCAGGATCTGTAGCCGCGTGTATTCGGTGATCTCGGCGGCCATGTCGGCGTCCCGAATCGTGGACTCGGAGGCCGTAAGGTTCTCTTCGGCGATGCCGAGGGAGCGCACGGTGGACTCCAGGAAGTTGCGCTGGAAGGAACCGAGGTCGCCGCGAAGCTGCGCCAACTGAGTGATGGCGTCGTCGATGACCCTCATCGCGTTCTCGGCGCCGGTCTGGGTGGTGAGGTCGATGTCGGCAAGCGACATTCCGGCCACTGCGCCGGTTCCGAGACGGCTGGCGAAGACCACGGGCATCGAGAACTGGACGGATTGATCCGCGTTCGCGCCGATCTGGAACCTCACGGAGCCTGCGGTTACCACGCCGACCTGGGTGGCGGCGGCGGTGGCGTTGCCGTTCTCGTTGAGGAGAATGCTGTTGCCGTAGTTGTCGGTGAGCCGTAGGCCGGACTCCTGCGGGCCGCGCCCGCCGGTGAAGTTGACGGTTTGCACGCCGGCAGTGGTCGGCACGGACACCTGGAACACCGCGTCCACGCCCACGGAAGTGGCGCTGGCCGCGTTGTGAATGATGTTGGCGGGGTCGAAGAAGGCGATGCTGTGCTGGGACCCGTAGGTGTTGTGGTTCAGCACGATCTGCACGGGGCCCGAGCCGCTGATCTGGGCGGTCACGCCGGTCGTGCTCGACATTTCGTTGATCTTGGCCACCAGGCTCTGCACGGTTTCGTTGCCGTTGCTGGTGAACGAGTAGCCGTTGATGACGAACGAGCCCGCGGTGGGGACGATCGTGTTGGCAGTGGCAAAAGTGTTGCCGAGGGCGACGGATGCGCGGGTGGCGGCGGTCGTGCGGGCGATCGTGATGGGCCCGCTGGTGACCGACTCGCCTCCGAAGGTGCCGCCGATATGGATGCTGCTGACCATGTTCAGGGCAGTGACGTTGGCGAGGGCGCCGGCCGTGCCGTCCAAGAGCTTCTTGGTGCCGAACTGAGTTTGCTCCGCGATTCGGTCGATGCTCTGGAGCGTCGAGCGCACCTGGGTCTGGTTGGCCTGCAGGCTGGCGGCGTCGACGACGGCGGTGTTGGCCGAATGGACGGCCAAGCTGCGCATGCCAAGCAGGAGGCGCTGGATCTCGTCGAGGGCGCCTTCGGCGGTCTTGGCCATATTCACGGCGTCCTGCGAGTTGCGGATCGCCTGGCTGATGCCCTTGATCTGGGAGCGCATGCCTTCGCTGATGATCAGGCCCGCCGGATCGTCGGCGGCACTGTTGATGCGCAACCCAGAGCTGAGCCGGGCGATGCTGCCGCTCATCTCGATGTTGGTGTTATCGAGATGGCGAAGCGCCCGCATCGCCGGGATGTTCGTATTGATTCGCAGACTCACGCTTTGCTACTCCTGCCGAAACTCGAGGCAGAGCCCTTTTTGTCGGGCCCGGTAGTTTTCATGTGAAATCTTTGGCAGCCTGTGGAATAACTTTAGGTTTCGCTTTGTTTGCAGGTTCGGGCGCCTCCGGCGCAGTTCCGTTCGTGGTGGCCTTTTGGCCACCACCCCATCCCAAGCTCCGCCGTCTCATCCAGGACGTGGCCGGCCATGAGGGAGCCAGGGCCTATTCTGCGACCCCTACCGGGGTCGGGGGGTTTGTGGCGCGTCCATACCCCGGGTCTTCGACCCGGGGCTAACGATCTGCCACGCCTTCGGCGTGGCGGCACCTCCCCACGTGGAAGCTCTGTATATCGGCCTCTCCGTCTATCGTCTTTCGGTCTTTCGTCTTGCACCCTGGGAGCCTCCGGCGCAGGGCCCCTCCCCCCAGGAGCTCGTCTTTCGTCTTTCGTCTTCGTCTTTCGCCCTCGACTAGGCCTTCCCCCTCACCCGCGAAGGAGAAGGGCTCGTGGAGCTACGACAGATAGGCGTCGACGAGAGCTTGGATGCTCGAAATGAACTCTTCTGGGGAGACCGCTTTCGCGGTGTATTCGCTTGCGCCGAGTCTGAGGGCACGTTCGATGTCCTCGGGCTCGTCGGATGAGGACATGACGACCACGTCCAGGCTGTGCGTCTCCGGTCGGCAGCGGATGTGTTCGAGCACCTCGAAGCCGGAGGTGACCGGCAGCTTGACGTCGAGAATCACGAGCGACGGAAGGTCGTCGGAGCTAACGCTCGAGAAATAGTGGCACGCCGCCAAACCGTCTCGGAAGACGAGGAGGTCGGGCGGCTGCTTCAGCTTGCCAAGAGCTCTCTGCACGAGGAAACGATCATCCTCGGAATCATCCACGAGCACGATCCTCCGGGCCATCCTGGCACTCACATAGAAGATTCTGGCAGCAGCACCTACGTACTTACAGGCCGGTGCCGCGCTATTGCGGACAGAACAGCACTCGCGGCTAGTCGCCGTGACGGCAATGGGGGTCGTGGCAGCACCTGCGGGTGTGCTGCAGGCGAAGGTTCGCCAGGTGGAACAGCACCAGGCACACGGCCCCAACCGCTCCCAGCAGACCCGGCCACGGCGTCGGCTCGTGGTCATGCCTGTGGCCCAATTCGAAGTGCGAGAGTGAGATGGACAGGAGGCCCGCAATGAAGAAGAGCGAAGGCACGTAACTGCCATGTCGGCGGACGCCGTGGATCAAGGCGATGACGCCGATGAGCAAGGCGACCCCGAGGAACACGAGCTCTGCGGTGGTGCTAGCCAGAAACCCGAATCCGGCGGTGGTGAGGAGCCCCAGAGCGAACGCGGTGAGGATGCAGTGGACGGCACAGAGGGCGCTGGCGCCGGCCCCGACCCGATCCCAAAAAGTGAATTCGCGCTGCATCTACCAATGTGACGATACCTGTGCGGACATTTCACTTCTGCTAGAGCAATGTTATGACCCTTTGGCGGGATCTGGGGCTTTTCCCCAGGAAGGGCTACCTCCACGCCCTGCCCCCTCCTTCAAGGGAGAAGGGGGGTTAGGTCAGGATTGCCGCTTCTTGTGCTCTCGGATGAAGGCCGGGATGTCCAGGTCCGACTCGTCGAAGATCGAGCTGTCGGACTCGCCGTTGCTGCGGCTGGTGGGACGGTCGAGTATCGACTTGAGTCCGTCGCCGGTGACCACGGTGGCGGCCTTCGGCTGCCACGGGTTGGGAGAGGATTCGCCTGGCACCGGCTGAGCTTGAACGGCCTGGGCTGGCTGGGCCTGAGTAGGCTGGCCCTGGACCGGCTGCGCCGGGCTGGCGACGGCCGTCGCGGGCGCGGGAGCCGCAAAGGCGGCCTCGGCAGCCTTTCGTCCTTCGGGCGAGTAGGGATTGAAGCCGGTCGCCAACACAGTGATTCGAACCGAGCCCTCCATGGACGGATCGACGACGGTGCCGAAGAAGATGTTGGCCTCCTCTTCATCGCATAGGCTCTGGATGTAGGCCATCGCCTCACTGGCTTCGGCCAGCGTGAGATCCGCAGAGGAGGTGATGTTGACGAGGAGCCCCTTCGCGCCGTGGATGGTCTGCTCGAGGAGCGGGCTGTTGGTAGCGGATTGGGCGGCTTGGATCGCGCGCTGCTCGCCCACCCCATGGCCGATACCCATGAGCGCCGGGCCGGCATCTTGCATGATCGCCCGGACGTCGGCGAAATCGACGTTGATCTGGCCGGGGATGGTGATGATGTCGCTGATGCCCTGCACCCCTTGACGCAACACGTCGTCCGCTACCCGGAAGGCGTCGACCAGCGTCGTGCGCCGCTCCACGACAGACAGGAGCTTGTCGTTGGGAATCGTGATAATGGTGTCGACCCGGCCGATCAACGAGGTGACGCCTTGCTCGGCGAGTCGAGCGCGTCTCGGACCTTCGAACGAGAACGGTCGGGTGACGACGGCGACCGCCAGGGCTCCGATCTCCCGGGCCAGGTCGGCGATGACGGGGGCCGCGCCGGTGCCGGTCCCGCCGCCCATGCCGGCGGTGATAAAGACCATGTCGGCGCCCTCGAGCACTTTTCGGACTTCGTTCTTGCTCTCTTCGGCGGCGCTCTTGCCGATCTCAGGGTTACCGCCGGCGCCGAGGCCGCGAGTCAGGTTCGCCCCGAGCTGCACTTTGCGCTCGGCTTCGCTCAGGTCGAGCACCTGAACGTCCGTGTTCATCGCCACGAACTCGACACCCTGGATGCCGCTCTGGATCATGCGGTTCACCGCATTCGAACCGCCTCCGCCGACACCGATCACCTTGATTACCGCATTGAGTGAGCTAGCCATATTCCTACTGGTCCGTCGCAAAAGTTAAGCCCGGCCGCTCAGCAGCGACCAAAACGTCTTGATCCTATCTTTCCAGTCGCCGATTCCGTCGACCGTCGTCAACTCGTCCTCGGACATGCCCAGAGCGAAACGGGCCAATCCGACCGCCGTCGCCATTTCCGGCGTATCGGTCGTCTTGCCATGGTCTCCTCCCACCCTCGGTGAGCCTGTCCTGACCTTGATGTGCTGGAGCACCTCTTCGAAACATTCCTTGCTTCCCGGGAGTCGGCTCCCGCCCCCAGTCAGCACGAGCCCCGCCGGCAGCATGCCGAAGAATCCGCTGCGCTGCATCTGCTGACGGATCAGGACGGCAAGCTCCCGCATCCGACTCTCGATGATCTCGCAGAGTACCCGTCGCTGCAAAGGTCTTGCCTCTGTCTGCCCTAGCTGCAGGACGTCCACCTTTTCGGCTTCGGGAACCAGGTCGGCTTTGGCATGGCCGTAGCTCACCTTCAGCCGCTCCGCTTCCTCGGGGGACGTCTTGAGCAGCTTGAGGATGTCCGAGCTCACCAGTGCGCCGCCGACCGGAACGCTTGCCGCGTAGACGAGACCACCGCCAACGAGGACGGCTATGTCCGTGCTGGAGCCGCCGATGTCCGCCACCACCACGCCATGCTCCATCTCGTCCGGCGACAGGACGCCGAGGCCGGAAGCGAGCGGAAGCAGCACCATTTCGGCGACGCGGCGTCCGTGCATCTCGACGACTTTCTCGAGGTTTTGGAGATGGGCGATCTGGCCGGTGACGATATAGGAAGTCACTTCGAGCTTTCCGCCGCTCATTCCGAGCGGCTTCTTGATGCCCCGCTGGCCATCGATACGGAACTCGCCCGGTAGCACCTGAATCTGCTCGCGGTCGGGCGGGATCATCAGCTGGCGGCTATGCTTGACGACCTGGAGCACGTCCTCGCGGGTGATCGTGCGAGAGCGGGGATAAATGGGAACGAAGCCCTGGGACGTGCATCCGTCGATGTGCTGTCCTCCCACCGCGACGACCAAGGGTCCGACATTTGCCCCGTCCGCCTGCAGCTTGCGGACAGCCGAGTCGATGGCTCGAGCGGTCTCGTCCATGTCGACGACCGCTCCCTTGCGCATGCCCTTGCAGGGGACGGTCGCTGCGGCAATGACGTCCATGCCGCCTTCTTCATCCGCCTCGGCCACCAGGCACGCAACTTTTGTGGAGCCAAGGTCGAGGACGGTGCAAGAAGAGCTTCTCATGTCGACGTTCCCGGCTGCCTCTGAGATCGCTTGCGATCACGGGCATCCTGCCATTTTGTCAGCAGGAAGCGCCGAATCAGGCTCAGGTTGGTAAAGATCCGAGAGCCCAAGACGAGAGCAGCAGCCAGGAACAAGGGTACTCCGATTTGGTCTCCAAGCCAAGCCAGGAAGAACGCGATTGCGACGTTAAAGACAAAACCGGTCACAAAGACCTCGTTGTGGAACTTCCCTTCGAGGCCGCTGCGGATACCGCCACAGACGGTGTCGAAGCCGGCAAGGCACGCGATGGCTACGTACTGAGCGCCGACTCCGCGGATGGGTTCGGTGAAGAGCAGCGCCCCGACCAGCGCGAACACGAGGATGCCAAGAAGGAACAGGATCACTTCGGTTGTGTTGGCACCTTGAGGAACTTGGTCGTCGTCGAGCCGGTGAACGGGGGCATGCGCATGTTCTTGAGGGTCAAGATCTGCACCATGCTCTCATCGGCCGATCGGATTTCCGTGACGACGCCGGTTGGGAACTTGATGCCGCTGGTAAGGGCTTCTGGATCGCCAATGGCGTTGACCTTTATGGGCGTGGTAACGGCGGTTCCATTGACGTAGATCGTGGGGCCGACACACGTGAAGCTGGTCGAGCCGCTCACGCGATGATTGTTGACGGTGATCGCCTCCGCTCCGGCGGCCCGCAGTTCGTTCACGAGCCTCAAGACGTCCACGTCGTGAATGATGATCTCTCCATCCCCGATGCCTTCGCGCGGCTTCCCGTCCTTCAGGATCACGCTGATGCCCGGCCCCTCCACGTCGGTAAGGGCGGCGTAGACCTTGGTCTGCTGCAGGCTCTCGTTCAGAATCTTGTTCTGGCTCGTGCCCTCGCCCATGGCGTTCTGGAGCTTGGTGTTCTCCTCGCGCAATTTGGCGATCTCGGCATTCATGGCCGCGGTCTCATCCTGGACGTTCTGGAAGGAAGCTAAGACCCGGCTCTGCTGGTCGGGCGAAAAGTACCGCGATCGGTCTCGCACAGTGTCCTTCGTGACCCACGCCATGCGCACCATGATGCCGAGCACGAGCGACAGCAGGAGCACTGGAATCACCCACGAGTTGCCCGTGATGCGGCTCGCGAAGGGGTTCATCGACTGGCACCGCCGAGGGGAATTCGCACCGGATGCTGAGGAGAGGTTACGTTCAATTCTTCCACTTTGGATAACAGGTCGGGTTGTTCTAGAAGGAACCGCTCCACGACCCCCAGCTTCTGGTCGAGGTCTTGGGCGTCCCCCAGTCGAATACGTCCCGGAGCCGGCGTTTTGAGACACAGAACGCCATTAGATTCTACTTCGACCACGGCCTCGTTGGGAGGAAGAGCTTTGGGTAAATGCCCGCAAAGCCATGCCACCTCCCTTGCCCGCCAGGCTCCGACCACAGCCGCAGAAGGCCGGAGTGCGTCCGCCGGGAGAAGAAGGGTCGGGAGCTCCACTACCGGGTGGGACGAGCCATTGAACAGCACGCCCTCGTCCGAGAGAAACGTCTGGGGCGAGTCGGCCAGGCGGGCAACCGGTACGTGATATCGAACGACCAAGAGGCCGCTGCCAAAGATGTTCGTGCGGAGGC
>DATLGQ010000344.1:0-3577 GCA_035540435.1 Fimbriimonadaceae bacterium | reverse complement strand
ATTCCCAACGCCTGCCGGGCAAGCCGCTCCTCGCGTCGCAGATACTCACAGGCCCCGAGAAAGTCGCTCAGACCAACATTCGTCGCCGATACTTGCACAAAAGCCCCCACGGCCCTACTCGACTCGCCGAAGAGACCCCGCGCGACGATGCCTCGCGACGACAGAGCCCGGATCACCGACGATAGCCGGCGACTGCTCGCCAGGCCGATCAGATGAAACATCGCCGAGAGGCGCCTGCCGGTGCCCGCGTTGAAAGGACTCGCGCTCAAGAACCCGAAGCGCGGGCTCCAAGCAAACTGCAGATTGGCCCCCAGAGCATCCAGCGCCGACTCCGACTTCTGCTCGGCCGAACTGAGGGACCATCCGGCGGTGAGGGCCTGCACCCGCAAATGGTCTTCCTCGTTGACCATGACGCAGGCGGCCCGCTCCGAATCGAGCAGAACCGCGCGCCCCACCTCCTGCCAGCCGAAGTCCGGCGAGATCAAGCGGCAGCCGACCAAGTGCTCGCGCTCCGCCGGCGACAAGCGCTTGTGGATGTCGAACCCAAAACCCGATTCACGCGCGGCTTGTAGAATCTCCGCCGCAATCTCTTGGGCCTCTTCAGGCTCGGCCAAATGAGGGAAGCGCCGGCCCCTGAGGTTTCGCATGATGCGGCACCGCGACGAGAGGACCACGTCCATGTGCGGCGCATCGATCCCCAACCACGCGGGAGGAGGCATCGCCCGCAACACCATCCGCTTCCAGGATTCGGCTTCGGACGGGGCGCGCGACACGGCCCAGTTTAGCGCCGAAGCCCCTCCCTCAGAGTGCTCCGTCTTTGAGGGAAGGCATGGGCATGCCTACCGATTTCACGCAACGCCAGCAGGGTGGCGAACAGGCCCACGCCGGAGGCGTGGCAGATCGTTAGCGCCGGGTCGATAGACCCGGGGTAAGGCAGCGCACCAACCATCCGACCCCCTAGGGGTCGCAGAATGGCGGAACAGGCCCCGAAGTGTGGCTGCCGTACCCAAAACACGCCCCACGCCGAAGCCGTGCAAGATCGTTAGCCCGGATCGAGAGACCCGGGCCACGGAGGAAGGTTCCCTACCGCAACGAGATGCGCAGGTCGGTCAGTCCGTACTTCTTCAGGTCCACCGGCTCGATCGAGTAGACCAGATCCTTGAGCTCCGCCCCTTCGGGCACGTGAAACACCAAGGCAAAGTCCTTTGCGGCGCCGGGCAAGATCGTGTCGGCGACACCACCCCGGACATCCATCCACTTGATGCGGTAGGTCTGCTCGTCCATGTCCGTGAGAGCGGTGTTGGCAAGGCCGTTAAAGTACATGTAAACCGACTCCTGCACGCCGTTCTTGAAGCGGCAGTTCAAGATCACGAGGTCGCTGCCCGGGTCGGACGTGAGTTCGAGTTTGCTCTCGGAATACTTGAGCGTGTACGAGTCGACTCGCTGCACGTCCTTCACCAAGAACCGCCACTTGCCGGTGAACAGCTCCTGCCCCACCTTGCCGGTCAGTCCTTGGAGTTGGTTGGCCCCGCCGGGTCTCACCACTTCATACACGCCGGCACGGTTGACGATCTGCATGTCGAGCGCTTTGGCGACGTCGCTCAACTTGACGTAGAGGCTCCCGTCGATCATGCGGCCAGGCACCGGCTTGCCGTTGATCATGGCGCGGCCGGCCTGCGCGGCCCAAATCGAAGCGGCGGCCGCCGTCACGGCGCAACTGACGAGAATCAATGGCTTCTTCATCATCTCTCCTTGTGCTCGCGAAGGTGAATGATCACGTTCCGCGGGGTGGACCGTTGAGCATCCAGATGTGCCCAAAAGGGTCTTTCAACGAACAGGTGCGCCCATAGGGTTGATCCTCGGGCGGCCGCATGAGCTCAGCGCCCTCGGCCACCGCCCGATCCGCCACCGCGTCGGTGTCTTCGACCTCCAGGTGGAGCATGACGGGCGTACCGCCGAGTGTCCGCGGCGAGCGATTGTATTCGGGAAACTCGTCTGCAAGGCTAAGCCGGCTGCCGCCGATCTCGAGCTCGGCGTGCCCGATTTTCCCTTCCCACGGGTACCGCTCCCCGACCTCTCGGGCGGAGAAGGCGCTGACATAGAAGCGGATGGCGGCCTCCGCATCGTGAACTGCGAGATAGGGCGTCAAACGCTGCTTCGTGGCGCTCTCCATCGACCTAGTATAGGCTGATACCAAGGCAAAAGGGTCAAGCTTGAGAAACCCAGTCGATGTCGATACCGCGGGCCATCAGAAGCTCCGAGAGCTGTCCGACATGACCCTGGATATGCCTCAAGTTGAGCAATTGGTGGGACAGCTTCGAGGTGTTCGGGTACCAGGGGAAGCCCGAATCCTCCCGCGCGAGGTCCAGGCCGTCCACCGTCGAATCGATCACTCCGTCGACGTAGGTCAGATACTCCCTCAGTTCCGCACGCGTCACCGGATCCGCTTCCAAGGGCAGTTCGTAGGGCTCGACGTCGACCGCGCGTCGGCCGGTGTGGAGGCCCAGCTTGGCGGAAATCGAGGCCGGCCAGGCCTTGGCGGAGGCTTCGAAGGCTTCCACGTCCTGAGCCAGGTAGTTGTCGGTGAAGTAGAGTGCGTGCCACGCGATTCGCCAGAACGCGCGAACCGGCCCGTCCGGACCGTTGGAACTGGTCCATAGCTCATCAGGGCACTTCTCTATGCACTGTGCGAGCATCGCGAGGCCCGCATGGTACTGCTCCTTGAGCGCGGTCCGCACATCCATGCGCCGAGATTACTTGAGCGCGAAGTCGAAAGCCCCGCGCTGAGGGCGAGCGACGGGGCTTGGGGGAGGGAGGATAGGAGATTGTCTGTCTTTATCTACGCCGAATTTCCAACTTTAGAGCCGTTAACGTAAACGAATTCCCGCTTCATTTGCGCCAGCGCCTCCACCGGGACATAGATCACACCATCTCGGCTGACCACGTTCCGGGGCAGAGTCCCGCGTCTACCATTGAGGCGAAAGTCTGCCGAATCCTGTTCCAGTTTCAAGAGAGATTCTTCATCTTCGACGAGGATGGTTCGGCCGCCGGCCGACTTCGACACGTCGAGCCCAAGTTGCGCAGCCGTCCGCTCGAGCGGAACCATGACGGTGCCCCCCAATCGGTAGGGCGCCTCGTTACGAGCAAAGCGCAGGATGCGGTTACCGTACTTGACCTCGATTTCGCGACCGTAGGGATCCTGCCGCCACTCGTCCGTGCGCTGGTAGTCCTCTCGACGCCACTCGTCCTGGCGCTGCCAATCGTCGTCCCGGCGCCAATCGTCGTCGCGGTTCCAATCGTCGTCGCGCCGATAATCGTCGTTTCGATTCCACTCATCGTTGCGACGGTAGTCGCCGTCCCACCGACCGTCGTAGCTGATGCGCAGATCTCTCTCGAACAGCGCGCCCATCCGGGTGCCGCGCTTGATGGCGACGTCGTTCTGCTTCTTGTTCGCCTCCGCCATGATGATGCCCGCGAGAGCCCCTACGAAGGCGCCCTCGAACGGTTTCTTGATCAGGCTGCCCAAGACAAAGCCGCCAACCACGCCGCCGATCACGAATTGATCCGAATTGGGACC
>DATLGQ010000343.1:0-3556 GCA_035540435.1 Fimbriimonadaceae bacterium | reverse complement strand
CCTCGACCTCATCCAGGAAGGCAATATCGGCCTGATGAAGGCGGTCGACAAATTCGAGTACCGCCGCGGCTACAAGTTCAGCACCTACGCCACCTGGTGGATCCGCCAGGCGATCACCCGCTCGATCGCCGACCAGGCGCGGACCATCCGAATCCCGGTGCACATGATCGAGACGATCAACAAATTGGTCCGCACCGGCCGCCAGTTCCTCCACGAGACCGGCCGCGAGGCGACTCCGGAGGAGCTCGCCGAGCGCCTGTCGATGCCGCTCGAGAAGGTCCGCAAGGTGATGAAGATCGCCAAGGAGCCGATCTCCCTCGAGACCCCGATCGGCGACGAGGAGGACAGCCATCTCGGCGACTTCATCGAGGACAAGAATGCGGTCATCCCCGTCGACGCGGCGATCCAGGCGAATTTGAAAGAGACGGTCACCCGAGTCCTGGCCAGCCTCACCCCGCGCGAGGAGCGCGTCCTGCGCATGCGCTTCGGCATCGGCATGAACACCGACCATACGCTGGAGGAAGTCGGGCAGCAGTTCAGCGTCACCCGCGAGCGGATCAGACAAATTGAAGCCAAAGCCTTGCGGAAACTCAAACACCCCTCAAGGTCCAGGAAAATGAGAAGTTTTCTCGATCAATGATCTCGCAAGGCTTTTCCTCTTGTCAGATTGAGGCCGAGCCGGAGGTAGCCGCAGGCTACCGGAGACGACCGACGCAAGGAGGTCAACGCGCTGCGTAAGTTGAAGCATCCGAGCCGGTCACGGAAGATGCGCTCTTTCCTCGACCAATGACCCAAATTCCTCCCTGAGCTCGCTCGGGGAGGGGGACCATTGGCCGAAGAGCCAATGGTGGAGGGGCCAAGCGCACGGACGCCATCACTCCCCTCCCGCCAGCGGGAGGGGCTGGGGGTGGGCCTTCCCCCTTCCCGCTCGTCCTAAGCGGATCGCAGCGCAGTCGAAGGGGCGTCTAAACCCAGCATATCCCGAGGGAGTGCCACCAGCTTCTCATCTGGTAGCGGAACGACAGTGCAGTCGGATCGTTTCCGGTTTGTTCTAACGATGGAGGACCCTATGGGTAACGAGCGCGAATTGATCGATACGGGAACGGACAAGAGGTACGCCCGGCGCAATGAAGGTGGCGAGTTCAAGGAGAGCGACGACCAGCGCCAATCCCTGAGTAAGGATGTCCAACAGCACGCCAAGACGAAAAAGCCGCGAAATCAAGGTGACAAAGGCGACTGACCATCCGCTTGTCTCGTCGTAGCAGCGCAGGAGGCCATATGGCGACGTCAAAGATTCGCAAGATCCCAGGTATCAAGCGTATTCGCCCGATTAAACCGGTCGACAGAATCCAAAACATCATGCCAATCGGCAAACCAGGCCAGACTCTAGGCGTGGTAGGCCACTGGCGGTTCAATGAACGCTCTGGGAGGTACCACTGGGTCAAAGCACACCCGCGCAAGTCGGGGAGATGACCGCGGTGTCGTGGTACGGGATGAGATAAGGGCGATCTCTCACAACTCTTCCTGCGCGCCCTTTTGGTGGCTGAGCCGTGTCTCCGCGCTACTCGGTTCGGGCGGCCTGGCGCGTAGGGTCTCCCTGGGAAGTCCTCTCAGGCATCAGGCGAGGGAGTTGGAGGCCTCAGTGTTGGCTCTCTCAAATGCAACTCAGCCAGTAGTGACCTGAAGAAGTCGGTGCCCCTCGTTTCAATGTCCTCGGTTTCGATGATTCGGCGGCCAGGCGGCATCCGACTATCAATTCGGATAAGCCAAAGGCCTTCAATTAGGCCTTGATTCCATATCGGAGCGCGTCTGATAGCGATTGCTCGTAGTCGTTCCTCAAAAAAATCGATCCAGCTCAAACCGGACTTAGTGTGCGGCGAGTTGTCAGCCTCGTCGACGATCACAACGTATCCTACGACAATTTCCGGCGAAAGCTGTTGAACGTTTGCCGCTTCGCCCATTAGGTCGTCTAAGCGATTTGGAACGGTCCCCTTCAGATTACGCAGGATGGACTTGAGCGACACCAGTAACCTCGGCTTGCCTGCCAGCACATAGGCGAGATCCCAATCCTTGTTGCGTGCTAGCCCGCGAATGCCGACCTCGTCCGCCTGACCTCCTCGCACCCCCGGCAAGCCCGCGCGGTCAAATGCCTCTTTGCAGAAGTCAGCGAGCATGTTGAGCCGGCCCGAATCCGTTTTCGGTCGGCTCAGTAGATCATCGACTGCGTCAGACAACGATGGCAGAATGCTCTCCTAACCTACGGCAGCCGAGCCTGATATCTCTGTCAGGACTGGTCGGGAGACGTCCACGGTCGCCACTACGGAGCCCAATTTGGCAAACCTCGCCTCGATTTGGTCCACATATTTCGGCTCAATTTCAATCGAGATCGAATTACGACCGGTTTCTAGCGCGGCGATTCCTGTTGTGCCTGTCCCACCAAACGGATCGAGGACGGTGTCCCCTGCGAATGAGAACATCCTGATTAGTCGTCGTGGAATTTCCAGCGGGTACGGTGCCGGATGATCGCGGCGCAGCTGCCCTGTTACATCGGTCCAAACGGGTGCGAACAGTCGCCCATATTCGTCCGTCGGGATGTGGGAAAGGCGTTCCATCTCCGGTGTCGGTTTCCGATAGCCAGGCTTCCGCAAGAAAAGAATGTGTTCGAGATCATTCTTAACGATTCCGTTGGGTAGGTTCGGCTTGCCCAAGAAGCGACTTGACCGAGATGCTTCGAGACGGATGTTAGCGACCTTCTGCCAACGAATTGGAGTCAAAACATCGAACCCGAGCCGTCGCGCGCGGACTTGAATGTCGGCACTGAGCGGCAGAACGTAGTGACGTCCTGCCTGACGTCTGGATACACATACATCTCCCACGACACAGGCAACCCGACCCCCCGGCACAAGGACTCGGAGGCACTCCGCCCACACCTTGTCGAGTTCATCAAGGAAGATTTCATAGCTCGCGATGTTCCCCAACTGCCCAGAATGGTCGGGGTAGCGGATTAAATCCGCGTAGGGGGGCGATGTGCAAACGAAGTGGACGGCTCCGCTATCTAGCGATGATAGCTCCCGAGCGTCCCCTTGGATAATTCGATGAAGCGTCGCAGGTGACTTGGCACCTACGGCAAGTTGATGAGCGCTCATTGGGCGTAGCATGCCGATCCCCAGCCTGGAGTTAAAGCGGTTTGATGGCACTCACGTTAGGTTCTTGTGGATAAATGGTCAAGAACATACCAGGAACATCGGGCAGACGCCCTTCTGAAATTATGTCGATGAAATACGTGACAGTGCACTAATCGCGCGAATGCCCGCAACAGCCACCCACCCCCGCCCGTTAACCCCACGCTAGCACACCCCACGCTACACCACGCCCATGCGCAAGCTGGTCATCGCCGTCGTCGCAATCGAGCTGTTGGCGCTCAGCGCCTGCGGCTACACGCTCGCCAGCGACGCCGAGCTGACCGACGGGCTTCACTGGGCGCGCGAGTTCAAGGCCGAGCGGCCCGAGGCGGCCCGGGCGATCGCCTGGCAGTGCAAGGACAAGCTCGCGGCCG
>DATLGQ010000342.1:0-4781 GCA_035540435.1 Fimbriimonadaceae bacterium | reverse complement strand
CCGCCACCGCGTTCTTGTGCCCCAAGCCGAGTTGGCCCCTGGAGTTCTCGCCCCAAGACCAAAGGCTGCCGTCCTCCGCCACTGCCAGGGCGTGATACTTTCCGGCCGCGAAGGACTGCGACTGCAGCACGCGGAGCCGCAGCTGCACGCTGCGGAAGAGCTCGCCTCCGCGTCCGGCTACTGTGATGACATGATCTCCGACTGGCGTATGCCGCCCGAGCTTCAGGGTCATCTGATGCTTCTCGAACACCGTCTGCGCACCGAGGGGCGCGTCGGTCGACGATAACGTCACTTCTTCGGCGAAACCGTTGAGGGGCCGCACGGTGACCTCCTGGCGCTGCTCCTGTCCCTGAATCAGCGAGAGGCTCGTGTTGGCCAGCGAGAGGCTGAAATCCGGCTTGGGCTGCTGCGCAAGCAGCAGCAAGAGAACTGCGGGCTGAATAGACATCGAAATGTCACCTCAAAAAGACTTGGGGAAGCTCCCCACCCCAAATCTTAACCTAAGCGCACAGGTGCAGGCGCATCAGGCGGCTCGGCCCGGCTCGCGGGGAAGCCGGATCTCCTCGCCCGGCCCGCGAGCGGACCGGATGAGCCACCAGCCCACCGCGCTCAGCGACACCCCCGAAAGCAAGAACGCGAGGTCGTACGGCAAAGGGTTGGCCGCGTACTCGTGGACGTGGTGCAGGCCGATCAGATGATGGTCGATGAGGCCCTCGATCAGGTTGAAGAGCCCCCATCCGAGGAGCCACGCCCCAAAGAACCCGCGGCCTGACCACATGACGTCCGAGCGGGCGCCTGCTCGGAAGAGCGTTATGAGGCCGACTGCAGTCATCACCCAAACCGCCGCGTGGAAGACGCCGTCCCAGAACATGTTGACTTTCGCCGCCTCCAGCGTCACTGGCCGCTGCTGGGCTGAGAGCATGTTGTGCCACTGCAGTATCTGGTGGAACACGATCCCGTCCACGAAGCCGCCCATTCCGGCGCCCATAAGGATGCCCGCTCCCACAAGGGGGCCGATTCTAGCCATTCGCCTTTCTCCTCAGATCCATTCGCGACACCACCAGGCCCACAACCGTCAGGAGCACCACGGGTGCCAGCAAGGCCGCGATGGTCGCCGCGTCACCCGATTCCCGCACGCCCGACTGGACCGCCGGGCTGCACGTCGTTCAAGGAAGCGCCCCCGCGGCAGCTGTGAAAGCCGCCAGCGACACCAGCAGTCGATGCATAGAGCATGCGACTTCCACTCAAGGGCAGCAGTTCCTTGAACGCCCGTGCAGCCGTCGGGCATCGGAAGAAGCGATGCACGGCTGCAAGCTCAATGACGCGTTCCGGCCTCGGTCGGTGGCGGAGGGAGATGGGACGAGTCGGAGCGGTAACCTTCCGGCCGATGGCGACCCGTACCGGCCTTGACAGGCTCGTAGATCAAGACTTCGTGCCGTTACAGGGCCGCGCGATCGGGGTCGTGTGCAACCAAGCGAGCATCGCCCTCGACCTGCGTCACATCACGGAGCACTTGATGCCGCTCCACGGCCAAGGCCAGCTGAAGGTAGCCGCGCTCTTCGGCCCCCAGCACGGCCTTTGGGGTCACACCCAGGACAACATGATCGAATGGGAGGGCGGTGAGGGTCGCGAGGGCATCCCGGTCTATTCGCTCTACGGAGAGCACCGCGAGCCGACCGACGACATGCTGCGGGGCGTGGAGCTCTTGGTGATCGACTTGCAGGATGTCGGCGCCCGCTACTACACGTTCATCTGGACGATGGCTCTCTGCCTGAAGGCTTGCGAGCGACTGGGAACCCAGGTTCTCGTCCTCGACCGTCCCAATCCGCTGAACGGGCAGACGGTGCAAGGCACGGTGCTGGAGGAGGCTTTCGCCAGCTTCGTGGGGCTGTTTCCCCTTCCGATCCGGCATGGGATGACCATTGGCGAGGTCGCCGTCCTCCTTCAGCAGCGGCACTTCCCGAGCGCGCGTGTCGAGGTGGTGCGGATGGAGGGTTGGGATCGATCGATGTACTTCGACCAGACCGGGCTGCCGTGGGCGATGCCCTCGCCGAACATGCCGACGCCCGATACTGCCATCGTGTACCCGGGCGGCTGCCTGATCGAAGGAACCAAACTGAGCGAAGGTCGCGGCACGACCCGGCCCTTCGAGATCTTCGGCGCGCCATACGTCGATGGTTGGGAGTTGAGCCGCGCCCTGAACGAGATCGCGCTGCCAGGCGCCCACTTCCGGCCGGTCCAGTTTCAGCCGACCTTCCACAAGTTCGTAGGCGAGATTTGCGAGGGCGGCTTCTTGCATGTCACGGACCGAAGCACGTTCGATCCGGTCTTGGCCTACGCAGCCGCTTTCCAGGAGATCGTCCGACGGTGGCGCGACCGGTTTGAGTGGCGTGATCCGCCGTACGAATATGAGTACCGGCTGCCGCCGATCGACATTCTGGCCGGCAATTCATGGCTGCGCCAAGCGGTGGAGAGACTGGAGCCGCTGGATCAGATACAGGAGCGTATGCGCTCAGAATGCGATGCCTTCGCAGAGGCGCGACAGGCCGCACTGCTCTACTAGATGGGCAGGCCCGTCAAGTCCTTCAACGGGCCGTCACCGCGTGCAATAGGTTGGGCTCGGCGCGGCGTCATCCTAGGATAGGGAATCCATGCGCGAGGAGAGAACACCGCTGGCTCGAACGGCCTACACCGCACTCGGCGGAGTATGCGTAGCTCTCGGCATCGTCGGCTACGTTCTGCCGGTGATGCCCGGCACGGTGTTTCTGGTGGTGGCGCTCTGGGCATTCAGCCGCGGGAACCCTCGACTGGAGATGTGGCTGCTCAACCACCGGCAGTTCGGGCCGACCCTGCGGGACTGGCGGGAGGACGGCAGCATCCGATTGAGAACGAAGGTGGTCGCGCTCGTGATGGTGTGGGTGTGTATCCCACTGTCATGCCTGGCCATCGGAAGCTGGGAGATGCGAGGGCTCGTGATCGGCCTCGGGCTCGTCGGCACGTGGTACCTGCTCACCCGCAAAACCAAGATTGAGGCGCGTCCCGCCCGGATCGAAGCGCTGGAGCGCTGAGCGGCAGCTTAGGGAATCTTTTCGAGCAAGCTGGTCAATTCTTGCAGGGGCCTCGACACCCATTCGAGAGCGTGCGCATCGGCATAACGCCAGCGAAGATCGTCCCCCCGACCAGGAGAAAGCCCGATTCGGGTGCCGCACAGTATCTCTTGGACGGGCTCACCGGGCTCGATGTGAAAGGGTGAGGCCGGATCGAGGAGGTCCAAGCCATTGTGCTCGCGGGTGATCCGATAGGCGGCGGTGATCTTGGCTGGCCCTGAGAGAAGGCCGCGGTCGGTGGAGGCTTTTGGCCGATTGCGTCGCATGGTCTCGAGGCCATCGATGGGCTGGGCGGCTCGGATCAGCACGGCTGCCCCGATGCCCTCTTCCTGAGCGGTCACGTTAAGCATCCAGTGCATCCCGTACGTGAAGTAGACGTACGCATGGCCTGCGGGGCCGAACATGAAGCGGTTGCGACTCGTAACACCGCGGAAGGCGTGGCTGCCGGGGTCGTCGAGTCCGCGATAGGCTTCGGTTTCCACGATGCGGGCCCGAAGCTCGCCGCACACCAGATGGGCCCCAAGGAAGGCGATGGCGGCGGAGCGGACGTCGCCGGAGAGGACACTGCGAAAGCTCATGCGTATGAGGAAGGATCGGGAACGTTGTGAAGGCGAATGCGCCTATAATAGTAGACAGAGATGCACTACTTTTTGCACGTGCGGCTCGAAAGATTCTACTCCTCAACGTTCAGTGAGGTTCACCCGGACCTGCTAGGGGGCCCAATCGTGATCCACCGGGAGAAAAGGGTGCTCGATTTTTCGCATGAAGTCGAGGCCGCTGGGCTACGGGTTGGAATGCCGCTGAGCGAGGCTAAGGCGATTCTGCGTGACGCTCGCTTCGTTGCGTGGGAAGAGGAACCATATCGGGACGCCCAGTTTCGCTGGCTCGACCTGCTCTGCGAGTTTTCCGACGTGATCGAGCCACGCGCCCAGCACGAGGCGTTCGTGGATCTGACGGGCCATCCGGATCCGGTGATTCCCGCCATAAATCTTCGCAACGCGCTTACAGAAAGGCTGGGTCTCACCGGCCGGATCGGGTTGGGCTCTACGAAATGGATGGCCGAGCTCGCTGCCGGCGAGCATCGAGTTCCCGGCATACCGGAGGAGCTGTCCTTGCGGAGCCCACTCGACCATCCTGAGCAGTACCTGGCTGATCGAGACGTGGGGGATCTGCTGCCCATCCCCGCGCGGGATCTCGAGCGGTTGAGATTCCTCGGATACAAGCGGATAGGACAGGTCTGCCAGATCCCGCCTCACCTGCTTCGGGAACAGTTCGGGGCCGGTGCTATGCCGATTCGCCAGGCATGCCGGGGCCGCCTCTTTGAGCCGGTCCGGGCGGCATATCCGGAAAACACTCTGCAGGAACGGCTCGAATTCAACGGAGCGATTTCGGATGTGTCGGCGCTGGCAGACAGCCTACATGTGATTGCACAGCAAATGGGGAAGCGGCTTCGAGAGATCGACAGCGAGGGTAACGAACTGCTGGCATTCCTCGAACTGGAGGATCATGAGCCACTCAGACTTCGGCGGGAGTTTATGAAGCCGATGAGCTGTGCGAGAGGGGTCTACGCCGGCCTCCGGCTGCTCGTGACGGCCGAGAAACTCAAGGCAGGCGTTCTCTCGATCCGGGTTCAGATGCCTCGGCTGCGAAAGGCGCGTTCGTTCCAGATGGACC
>DATLGQ010000341.1:0-4928 GCA_035540435.1 Fimbriimonadaceae bacterium | reverse complement strand
CCAAGAGTTGTTGCTCGCCACGACTCGAATGCCCTGGCGGTTCTTGAGCGTGGTCAAGTAGTCGATCGCTTTGATGGCATTGGCAAGGGTGCCGCCGTTTCGACCCAGGAACTTGAGGCTCACGATCGTGACGCTCCAGTTCACGCCCACGACGCCAACCCCGTTGCCGCCCTTGGCGCCAATGGTGCCCGCGACGTGCGTGCCGTGCTTGTCCTGGTTGCCGCCGTCGTAGACGGTGCGGTCGTTGTTCACGAAGTCCCAGCCGTTGATGTCGTCGACGTACCCATTGCCATCGTCGTCGATGCCGTTGACGGTTTC
Source organism: Fimbriimonadaceae bacterium (assembly GCA_035540435.1). GTDB lineage: Bacteria > Armatimonadota > Fimbriimonadia > Fimbriimonadales > Fimbriimonadaceae > DATLGQ01. The sequence continues at coordinate 4,610 of DATLGQ010000341.1, read as the reverse complement.
AAGGGGGTTGACCCAAATGTTGTCTTTGAGGTCGGGGTGGCTGATGTCGATGCCCTCGTCGATGACGCCGACGACCACGTTTTTGCTTCCGGAGTTGCGGTGCCATGCCTCGCCGGCCTGGCTGCCGTACTGGTTGACCTTACTGGTGGCGTCGCCGTACATGCCCCAAAGGGAGCCGTTCGTGTAGTAGGGATCGTTCGTGTCGGAGTGCCGCACGATCCAGTTGGGCTCAGCATAGGCCACGTTCGGATCGCTCTTGAGGATCTGGATGGCCTGTTCCACCGGAATCGAAACCTGCGCCAGCTCGATCGGGCGCTGCCGGGCATCCATCATCGCCGTGGTTTGGATCACCTCCAGTACCCGGCCGCCGACTCGCGACACCGCCGAAGCCTTGGCGAAGGACGCCGCTGTGTTCTTGTAGCCGATCAAGACCTGACCGGGCACGTACTGCAAGTTAGCACCCCCGTCGCCGGCCACTGCGGGTGAGCCGCCGGGGAGCAATGGTGCACTAAAGAGGCCGGCGGTCACCGCCGCCAGCGTGAGGAAACGACGCATATGTTGAACCTCGTCATTGAAGGATTCGATGCCAAACGCAAGCATCGTAACACGCCTTGGTGCGTGATCCAAGAGGAAACTGCCGCCATCTTCTTTGTTGAGGTGTTGGAAGTTGGGTGTTAAGTGTTCGGTGTTGGGTGTTCGGTGTTCGGTGCTTCGTTGTTCGGCTACGTGAGCTTCAAATGTGGTCGGGAACGATTCCCTTCCTCATCTCGAAGTGCGGCAGGGTGACCTCTTCAAACTCCTCCCCGACCGTCTCATATCCCAACCGGAGGTAGAAGGGCACCGCCTCAACCCGGGCATGCAGAACCATGACCCGGTAACCCTTCGCCAGGGCCAGCCTCTCCGACTCGCGTACCAGCTCGGTGCCGACTCCGGACCGCTGACTGGCCGGGTCGACCGCCACTTGCCGCATCTTGATGCGACCGTCCGGAAGGGGAGTGAGCACCAGGCAACCGACCAGCCGCTCGCCCTCGAAGGCCGCCAGATGCAGGTCGCCGTGTTCCGCGAGCAGCTCGTCTCTCGACAAAGCGAGGCCCAGAGGCTGGCGCAGTATCCGATCTCGGAGCACGACGGTTTCCCAGTATTCGCCGGAGCCATGGGGCACGGTTCGAATGGTGACCACGGCCTTATTCTGCGCGTCATCAGGCTCAAAATGGCCAAAGGTACACTGCCCAACCCATGCTTTTTGGGCGGCGCGGCAACAGAGATGCCTTCGAGCGGCAGGCCGAGAAGGTGTTCCCTTCCGTCCTCGGAACCGCCCTACGCCTGACCCGAAATCGCGACGAAGCGGAGGACCTCGCGCAGGAGGCCATCGTGCGTGCCTACGAAGCCTTCGACCGCTTCGATGGAACTAACTTCAAAGCGTGGATGTTGCGAATAGTAACGAACCTATACATCAACCGTTATCGGCAGCGGCAGCGGGGCCCCCAGATGGCATCGCTCGAGGACGAGAACATCATCGAGCCCGTGGCGTCTGAAGGCGAAGAGCCGGACCGACTGCTGTTCGACGAAATGGTGGGTGGCGAAGTGGAGGACGCCCTGGCAAAAGTGCCGGAAGATTTCCGCGTCGCAGTGGTTTTGAGTGATATTGAAGGCCTGAGCTACCAAGAGATCGCGGACGCGACCGGAGTGCCCATCGGCACCGTCAGGTCTCGCCTCGCAAGAGGACGCGCGGCTCTGAGGCGGGCATTGGAAGGTTACGCTCGAAAAGAGGGATACCTCAAGGTGAACGAATGATCGATCGGTTGGAATTGCACGCACTGGCAGACGGAGAGCTCGAAGGCGCTGAGAGGCAGCGGGTGAGCGAGCGCATCGCGAACTGCGAAGAGAGTGCGGCGGAGTTCCAGGCGATCATGCGGCTCAAGCAGGTGGTGGCCGAGAAGTGCCACGCGCCGAGCTATGAGGAGAGTTGGCAGGAGTGCCGAGGCCGACTGGCCGAGATCGACAGCACCCGACGGATCGAGTCTTTCGTGGGCCGATACGCGTGGGCCCTTTGCTCGATGTTTCTCGTGTTCATCCTTGGCGCAGGAATCCTCAACAGATCCGCAGCAGATGGTTTGCGAGCCGGCGATGTGCCGGCGATGATGTCCAGCCTTTCCAGCGTCGGCTCGGCCGCCCCCGGCGAGGCTCGGGAGTGGATCCGCAAGGAAGGCGGCGTGGCGACGTCGCTCGAGTCGGTTCGCACTTTCCAGGTCATCGACCGCGCGGTTGGGTTGCACGAGGGGCACAAGGTGCTGGCCGTGCGGCTACGAGACGATGTCGGCGACTTTGCCGTGCTCGTCGTGCCGGGGGCACGGGTGGTGGACGGGGTAGCGCCTGTGAGCGGTCGCAGCGACCTGAGCTCGGGCACGCTCGGCCGCGCGAGTTGCGTCACCTGGCAGGAGGGGCCGGTGGCCCTGATATTGACCGGAGATCGGCGCGTGGATGAACTTTGCGAGTTGGCGGATGCGTTGCGCGGCGTTCAGCGGTAGGCGATCCCCAAATCAATACCGGAGGAGATCACGGTGCATGCCGTCGATGGAGACGTCCGCGCGAGCGTCGATGAGGTCCACGATGTGCTGCAGGATGCTCTCCGCGTGGATCGGATCGTTGGTGACGCAGCTCAGGCCGATCGTGGCGTTCCCCCACAACTCCTGATCGGCCACCTCGGCCGCGCACGCGCTGAACTCTCGTCGTATCCGCTCGAGGAGACTCCGTATGACGCGTCGCTTGTCCTTCAGGCTGCGGCAGCCATCGAGGCGCAGGCTTACGAGGAGGACCCCTACGATCACGGCGCGGCGCGCACCACCTGGAGGGCGACCCCAGGATGGTTGGGAGCGAGCGCGAACCGCGCGATTCCAAAGCCAAAGAAGAGCAGGGCCAGCGCCACCGCCGCGTAGTCGGCCGCGCGAGTCAAGCGGAGGCGAAGCCGCATCCACCAGCACCAGCCGGCCAGAAGCGCAGTTCCGGTCCAGCCAAGGGCCAGGGGGGGACCAAACGGGTGAGCCTGCCACGCTGCGGCAAAATCGAGATGCGTCATCGCCACGAAGCTCGTCGTCATGCCGCACCCCGGGCAGGGCTTGGCGAAAAGCAGCATGGAGGGGCAGGGAGGGAGCCCGAGTTGGGTGTGGGTGCCGTGGCCCCGAGGATCGGGTTGCAGGAACAGCGCCACCGCGACGGCCGCAGCCCACAGCAGGAACCAGAACAGCTGGCTCAGCAGCGAGCTTCTTGATGACTCAGGCTCAAGCCGTACCATAAGTAGCCTCACGAGGCATGACGACCTCCGGTTGCAGCACCCGATCAGTCAGACGTGCGACCCCAAAGACGTCTCCCTTCTCGTCGCCTAGTCCCACCAGGAAGGCGTCCAGCTCTTCGCGCAACCGGATCTGACGTCCGTCCCTGACGAAGCCCTCCTGCTGCGGATCGAGACGCACGATGGGCATCGGTGGCAGCGCTTCCCGGAGGGGCATCAAGTCTTCCGGCGCCACCTCGTCGAGGGGCTTGGCCTGCTGGAGGCGGAACTTGCCGACACCCGTACGCACGAGCGAGTGCAGATGAGCCCCGCACCCGATCCGTTCTCCAAGGTCGTGCGCCAGTGTCCTCACATAGGTCCCGCCGGAGCATATGACGCGAGCTTCGACGACTGGCCGTCCCCCCGCGGTGCTCAAGCTCAGCCATTCGAGGGTCTCGATGTGCACGGTTCTGGGCTCGCGCTCGACGTCCAGGCCGGCCCGCGCATAAGCATAGAGGGGCCGACCGTCCTTCTTGACCGCCGAGTAGAGGGGAGGTATCTGCTGAATCAGCCCCTTGAACCCTGGCACGGCCTGATCCCACGCAGTCCTCACGTCGTCCGGCGGCTCCCGCTCAGCCGTCACGACCCCCTCCCGGTCCTGGGTCGACGTGGAGGCGCCGAACGCGATCTGAGCGATGTACTCCTTGGGTTCGAGCGGAAGGTATTGCAGGAATCTCGTCGCCGGGCCGACGGCGACGACCAGCAGTCCTGTCGCCAAGGGATCGAGCGTTCCAGCGTGGCCGACCCTACGGGTTTCGAAGCGCCGTCGCACGATGTTCACCACGTCGTGGGACGTGCATCCTTCGGGCTTGTGGATCAGCAGGATCCCAAGCATTCCTTCATGGCCGGCACCAGCATGCGCACGACCTCCTCTGGCTGGGCGTTGAACGAGCAGCCGGCGGCGTTCTTGTGACCACCCCCGCCAAAGGTGCGCGCCACCTGGGACACGTCGTACTCGCCTCGCGAGCGGATGCTGACCCGGATGCTGCCCGCGCGGTGCTCTCGAATCACGGCGGCTATCTGAACGGTGGCCACCGCCAGCAGCTCGTTGGCAAACCCCTCCGTGTCCTCGTCCCGGGCGCCCGTGTTTTCGAAATCCTGCGCAGTCAAGGTGCTCCAGGCGAGCCGATTGCCGCAGTCGAGCTGCATGCCTTCCAGCAGGAAGCCAAGGAGGCGCATCGCGGCCAGGGGCTTGCGCTGGAACACCTCCTCGCTGATCCGGCTGAGGTCGGCTCCCAGTTCCAAGAGGTCCGAGGCGAGCCGCAGCGCGATGGGGTTGGTG
>DATLGQ010000340.1:0-3665 GCA_035540435.1 Fimbriimonadaceae bacterium | reverse complement strand
AAGGTAACCGGCTCGGGCCCCGGCCTGTACTCCCGCACTCTCCTCTCTTTTGCGCAAGCTACGCTCACCGCTACAGGCGTTTGCGCGATGGCGGACGGCGCGGATGAGTTGCGCCAGAGGATCCAAGCCGCCTATCGGGCGCCACGGAGGAGCCGCCGAAGGACCCGGCTACTGGCCCTGGTCGTTCTTATCGCCTCGGCAACGGCTTTGACGCCTTGGCAGATATCGTCCGAGAACCAGACACTGCCCGATGGGTCAGCGCCGGCCCTGCACTCGCCGGGTTCGCGACCGGCACCCCCTGCTCGCATCGCCGTTGCGGTGGCTCTGTAGCATCAATCTGGCGGCTGCAGAGCAAGGGTAACCTACTGCCGCCCCTCTCTGGGCCCATCAACCATGAAGATCCTGGTTCCTGTCAAGCGGGTGGTGGACCCATTCGCAAAGGTGCGTCCCTTGCCGGATGGCTCCGGCATCGATACCACCGGCCTCAAGTTCGAGATCAATCCGTTCGACGAGATCGCGGTCGAGGAAGCGGTTCGCCAGCGAGAGAAGAATCCCACCATCGAGATCACGGTGGTCAGCATCGGCGGCGCCGAGTGCGAGGAGCAACTGCGCAAGGCGCTGGCCATAGGCGCTGACAAAGCCATCCTGATCGAGACCACCTCGTCCATGGACTCACCGGCCGTCGCGGCGGAGCTCGCAGCTCTGGCCGCCGAGCTTCAGCCCGACGTGATCCTTATGGGCAAGCAGGCGACCGACGATGACAACAACCAGGCGGCTCAGATGTTGGCGGCCAAGCTGAGCTGGCCTCAGGCCACCTTCGCCGCCAAGATCGTGCTGGAGGACGGCCGAGCCACGGTCACCAGAGAGACCGACACCGGCGAGGAGGTGCTCGAACTTCCAATACCATGCCTGATCACGACGGATCTGCGGCTGAACGAGCCTCGCTATATCGCTCTGCCGGGAATCATCAAGGCTCGCTCCAAGCCGCTGGAGCGGCGATCCGCCGCCCTTAGCCAGGCCCCGAAAACGCGGATCCTCTCGATCAAACCGGCTCCGGCTCGGGCGGCGGGAAGAAAGGTGGCTTCAGTCGACGAGCTGGTCGCCGCACTCAAGTCTCGGGGGGTGCTCTAGTCTATGGCAAAGCTGCTCATCGTCGCCTTTCATCCTGCCGAGCTCGACCAGGCGGCGGGCTTTGCCACCGAGCTTGGGCTTCCATATGATGCGCTCCTGCTCACCGGTGAGGGGAGCATGGAGGGAGCAACGGCGACTCTGCTAGCGAACCTCGACGAAGTCCCGCCCGCGGATGGTCTCGCCGGCGCCGTTGCCAAGATGGCCGATGGCTACAGTCATGTGGCCGCCGTTTCCTCGATGGCGGCCAAGGATCTCTTGGCGCGGGTCGCGGGTCTTCTCGACGCGGCGATGGTGAGCGACGCGATCGGCTTAGACTCCCCAACCGTCTTTCGCAGACCCATGGTCGCCGGTTCTCTGGTGGCTACCGTTGAAGTGCTGGCGGAACCGGTCGTCCTCACCTTCCGACCGTCGGGCTTTGCGGCGCAGAGTTCGGCTGAACCATCTCCGACTCGCCCGATCAGCTTGGAGGCGGAAGGCTCCGCCCGCCGAGTCTCCGTCACCGCCCGTGGTGGCGCCCGGCCCGACCTGACGCAGGCGAAGGTGGTGGTATCGGGCGGCAGACCCCTCAAGGACAAAGACACCTTCGAGAAGGTTCTGGGCGGTCTCGCCGACGCCCTCGGCGGGGCCGTCGGAGCCACCCGCGCAGCCGTGGACTCCGGGATCGCCCCCAACGAGTTGCAGGTGGGCCAGACCGGGAAAATCGTCGCGCCGGACCTCTACATCGCGGCGGGCGTCTCCGGTTCGACTCAACACATGGCCGGAATCAAGGACAGCAAGGTCATCGTGGCCATCAACAAGGACCCGGACGCGCCGATCTTCGAGTTCGCCGACTATGGCCTGGTCGCCGATCTCTTCGAGGCCGTACCCGAACTCGAGCGCAAGGTCCGTCAGGGCGGGTAGATCAAGAAGCTGCCATGCCCGCGCCTGAAAGTGTTGGGTAGATTCAGCCCAAGATGACACCGCCCTCGTCTGGCGACCGTGGTCCCGGGCTCCGGGTTATGCAGCCCATCGTGGAGTTCCTGCGCCTGGAGGCTGCTAGCGGCATCCTGCTCGTTGCGTGCGCCCTCACCGCGCTCATTTGGGCGAACTCGATCTATGCCTCCTCCTACACCGAACTCTGGGCGACCCAGGTGGTGGTGGCGGTCGGTTCCTTCGAGATTTCAAAGCCCCTGCTGCTGTGGATCAACGACGGCCTGATGGCCGTGTTTTTCTTCCTGGTCGGTCTCGAGATCAAGCGCGAGATCCTCGTTGGCGAACTATCGGACCTGAAAAGCGCCTCTCTTCCCATCGCCGCCGCGATCGGAGGAATGGTCGTGCCGGCGGGCGTTTACGCCATGCTTAATGCCGGCGGCCCTGGCGTTCGGGGCTGGGGCGTGCCGATGGCGACCGATATCGCTTTCGCCTTGGGGGTGCTGGCGCTCATCGGTTCGCGCGTCCCGCTTGCCCTCAAGATCTTCCTGGCCGCCTTCGCGATCGTCGACGACATCGGTGCCGTCCTCGTCATCGCGCTGTTCTACACCAGCCAGATCTATTGGGCCTACCTGGCCGTTGCAGGCGTGATTCTGGTGGGACTGATCTTGCTGAACCTCTCAGGCGCGCGGGCGCCGGTCGGATACACGATCTTGGGCGTCGCCCTCTGGGTCTGCTTCCTCAAGTCCGGCGTGCACGCCACCGTCGCGGGGGTTCTCTTTGCCATGACGATCCCGGCCCGGACGCGCATGAACCCGGATCTCTTCGTCGAGCGGGGACGCGAGTTGCTCAAGCGCTTCGATGCGGCCGGCGAACACGGACCTCAGGTTGTGTTGAACGAGGATCGGCAACAAGTCGTTCACCGTCTGGAGCGTAGCTGTCAGGACATCCAGATGCCCGTCGAGAGAATCGAGAACACGCTCCATCCCTACGTCACCTTGGGGATCGTCCCAATCTTCGCCCTGGCCAATGCCGGCGTGCAGCTCAGCGGCCCGCCGATGGAACTGATGACGAGCCCGATCACGCTGGGAGTCATTCTCGGCCTGATCATCGGGAAGCCGATCGGCATCACCTTCTTCAGTTGGCTTGCCGTCAAGATCGGCCTCGCAGTGCTGCCGGAGGGCGTCGGATGGCGCCAAGTCTTCGGCGTCGGCATCTTGGGCGGCATCGGCTTCACCATGTCGCTGTTTATCGCCGAACTTGCCTTTATCGACATGGAGCACTTGACGGAGGCCAAGTTCGGCATCTTGATGGCCTCGCTGATCGCAGGCGTCGTGGGATTCCTGCTGCTCAAGAAGGTCCCCAGACATCGAGTCAAGCCCAAGCTAGGGTTGTAGAAGAGGATCGAAGGATCGAAGGCGGGCCGTGTAGGATCGGGGGCGAGGAGCCTAGCCTTGAAGAGGAGCCGCGAAGCTTCAGGAACGGGCGCATAGGGTCGAAGAAGAGCCGCATAGCCCACCTCTGCGGGTCTTCGTTTAGGTTAGGCGGGTCTTCGTTTAGGTTAGGCGGCTCTTCTTTTAGGTTAGGCGGCTGTTCGTTTAGGTTAGGCGGCTCTTCTTTTAGGT
>DATLGQ010000339.1:0-2355 GCA_035540435.1 Fimbriimonadaceae bacterium | reverse complement strand
AGAGCTCGCCCGCGTCATCGTCGCGCCCCAGGCCGGCATGCCGGAAGCCACCTCCCTTCTGTCCAGGGCTCTCCAGGAAGCCAGCAAGCGGGCCAAGGAGAGGGGGGCCAAGCCGGCCAGGTCAGGCGAGGTCGCCGAGCTCCGGAACATGCAGGATGTGACGGCCGAGCAGCAGGCCCAGCGAGTCATCAGCATGGTCATGGGCCAGAGCGAGCAGAGCGTCATTATCGTCTACGCGTTCTGGAATGTGTTCCAAGACGAGTCGGTGCCGGTCGTGGCGAACGCCTACCGGAATCCACTGGTCTACCGGGCCGGCCAGGTCATCACCGAACGGCGCATCGATGCCTCGCGCGACGAGGAGGACATCCTGCGGCAGGTGAGCGCGTTCATCTCGACCGACGTTCGCAACAAGGCCATTGCCGACAAGATGATCCCGGCACAGGGCCACGAGCAGTCGCTCGGGGCGGTCTCTCCCGAGATGGTCTTCAACCTCGTGGCCGACCTCAAGCGGCTCGGGCGCTCGGTGCGCCTCCAGGCGTTGGCGCGCAACGACACCCGCGCCGCCGACCCTTTGCAACTCGACTTTCGGGTGCGCTGATGCAGAAGACGGTGCTTGCGATCGACCCGGGCAGCAGCAAATGCGGCATGGCCTTGGTCCGCCGCGACGACCGCGGGAAGCTGCACCTGCTCTGGCGAGTGGTCGCCCCGCCGGATCAGGTGATCGAGCGGCTCGTTGACGCCGGCACGATCGAGAAGTTCAACATGGTTATCGTGGGCTCCGGCACCCATTCCAAAGACGTGGTCCACCGGATTCGCGAGCGGATGCCCTCGATCGGCATCCTGGTGGTCGATGAGAAGGACACGACCTTCCAGGCTCGCGAGCGGTATTGGGAATACAACCGCCGGCGGGGATGGCGCCGCCTGCTGCCGTCGACGATGCAGGTCCCTCCCGAACCGGTCGACGACTTCGTGGCCCTGATCCTGGCCGAGCGCGTGCTGGGGGAGTAAGCGGCTACCAGCGGTCGTGGACGTGAGAGCGGATGTGCCGATCGTAGATGCTCTTCACCGCGTCGTGCGTCGGCGGATCGAGCCTCGGCAGGTCGGATGCCGCGCAGTTGTCTTCGACATGCGCCGGCGTTTTGCCACCCGGAATCGTGCAGCTCACTTCCGGATGATCGAGGATCCATCGCAGCGCCATCTGGGCGAGGCTCATCCCTGGCGGCAACAGCCTCCTGAGCTCCTCCACCGCCTGCAGCCCCACCTCGAAGGGCACGCCCGAGAACGTCTCACCCCGATCGAAGGCCGCTCCTTCGCGGTTGAAAGCGCGGTGGTCGTCGGCTGCAAACTGGCTATCGGGCCCGAACTTCCCGGTCAACATCCCGGAGCTGAGGGGCAGACGCACGATGACCGCCACTCCTCGAGCCTTCGCCTGCCGCAGAAAGAGCTCCGCGGGCCGCTGCCGAAACATGTTGAAGATGATCTGCACCGAAGCGCATCCGGGATACTCGATCGCCTTGAGCCCTTCTTCGATCTTCTCGACGCTCACGCCCCAGTGACGCAGCTTCCCCGCCTCCTGCAGATGCTCCAACGCATGGAAGACCTCGGGCATGTAGAAGACCGGCGTGGGTGGGCAGTGAAGTTGGAGCAGATCGAGCGTCTCCATGCCCAAGTTCTCACGCGAGCGGTCGACGAAAGCCTGCAGGTTCGCCAGCGTGTAGCCTTCGGCGTCGTGGGGCTGAAGGCGACGGCCAGCCTTGGTAGCCACGTAAATGGGCTCTTTGCGCTCCAGCCGCAGACGTCGGATCAGCCGCTCGGACCTCCCGTCGCCATACACGTCCGCCGTGTCGATGAAGTTGACCCCCAGGTCCAGCGCTCGGTGCATCGCGGCCAGGGACTGCGAGTCGTCGACCTGCCCCCAGGTTCCGCCGATCGCCCAAGCCCCGAAGCTGACCTCCGAGACTTCCCAGCCGGCCTTGCCAAACGAACGCATATGCATCGGTTGAGGTTACCGATCTTCAAGAGGGCGCCGGATCAGGGCGGTCCACCGCCTAGGGCTTGCTCAACGCGGGCCAGATGTCCTGAAGGATGACGAGATTTCCCTCAAGCCGATAGTCGACGGTGCACTTCCAGTCAAGAGTGCCAGACTCTATGTCGATCCAGAACCGAGGGTTCTCTGGGTGGAGCTTCCTGCCAAGATGCGGAGATCGTTCCAGGTTCCACTTGAGGCGGGAGACGTGCTCTTCCAGGCGCATCAAGGCCGCCACACTTTTCAGCTAACGACCTCCTGAAGATAGGCCCTTCCACGACCTGATAGTCGGGCACCTCTAAGGGCTCCCGACAACCATCTCGTAATAC
>DATLGQ010000338.1:0-5273 GCA_035540435.1 Fimbriimonadaceae bacterium | reverse complement strand
GGTCTTCGAGGCCTGCAAGGCTCTGAACCTATCCGAGAGTTGGTTGGCTATCATTGGAGTCATCGGCCTGATCGCCTGTGCGCCTCCCTTTGCCCGTCTCGCAACCGTGCAGGCCCTCCATCGTGACCGGATGATGGCGGTGGCCTTCCTCGCGTTGTTCGTCGTCATCAACGTTTGGCGGCGGCTGAACTAGAGAATCTGCCAACGCCCCTCGTTCTCGCCATCCGCGGTGTCGACAAAGCCCTGCGCCGAAGGCGGGGCAGATCTTTAGAGTCGTTCCCGACCAAACCCACGACCTCGTCAGGGGTCGCAGAACGTTGACGAAATCCCCGAATCCGCCCCTATGGGGGTGGATGCCGACACGCCTGACGGGAGAGAAAGAAGCAAATGATGTCGGCGCCCCAATCATTTCTTCGCGTTCATCGCGATGGATCATCGCCAGAGGAACCAGTGCCTGAGCAGGCGCAGAGGGAACGGCGGGCGGTCTCGGCAATACCTGCGGTACGCTCCTGGTCCCAAGGGAGCTGACATGTCAAGGGATTTCACCAGACGCACGTTCTGCGCCAGCACCGCCGGATTCATCCTGCCTACGTGGGCGATCGGGGGCCAAGGGAGCGGGCCGATAGAGGCGCCTTTCCAACGGGACTACGCCCCACCTGACTTCAAGCCGCGCTGGAGCAAGCCGCAACTGAGCCGCCTTCTGGTTCAGGACTTCGTCATCTTCGCCCACTCGAACTTGGACATGACCAAGAAGCTCCTTGATCGTGAGCCCAGATTGAACGAGGCCTTCATGGATTGGGGAGCCGGCGACTGGGAGTCGGCACTCGGCGGCGCTTCCCACATGGGCCGACGAGACATCGTCGCGCTGCTTCTAGAGCGAGGAGCCCGCATGGACATCTTCTGCGCCACGATGCTGGGGCTGCTCGATGCCGTGAAGGCGATGCTGACCGTGGAGCCCAAGCTGATCGACGCACGGGGCCCCCACGGGTTCACCCTCCACTTTCACGCTCAACTCGCAGGCAAAGATGCCGACCGCATGATCGAGTACCTTCAGAGCATCAAGCGCATCGAGCTGAAGCCCAACCCGTTCGTGCGGCCACCCGAATAGCTACCCTGGCAGACGCCATAGGTCCCACACGTGCGCGTCCTCCCACTCCTCCGGTGGCTCCTGCCCGCCACGCCGCAGGGCGAGCATGATCAGGCCCACGTGCCAGCCCTCGTGCCAGATCATGTGCTGCAGGTAGAGGACCGGGTGGTCGTAGTTGCCGGCCTTGGTCACCCCCGCCGCGAGCGCTTCCCGCGCCCAGTCCCGCACCAGGGCGCCGCTCTCGGCAAGTCGGGCCCGGATCGTCTGAAGGTCGTACGTGGGCACCCAGTCCGCCCAGTCGTCGCCGGTGGCGGCATAGAGGCTCGCTCCAACCGGTTCCTCCAATCCCGCCGCGTTCATGTGCCAGAACCGGCGGACGCCGTGCACGTGCGCGAGGTGAAAGGCGATCGTCCAGCCGTCCTCGTCCGGCTTGAGATGGAGGTCCTCCGGCCGAAACCGGCCAAGCAGGTTGTCGATCACGCGGCACTGCCGATCCCAGGAGGAGAACAGGGCTTCTTCTACCGTCATTTGCGGGGCATTTTACATGGACTGACTAGCGCGTCTTATGTTCGTGCGCAACCCCGTTGGGGTCTCAATCGGGTGGTCCACGTTTACCCAGGGTAGGAACCCCCGGACTGGCCATGCGCAAGCCCGTGGGCTTCGCAGATTGGACGAGGCGTTCGAGCCACGGGGTCAGCCGGTTATTGCGGGATCAAGACCTCCGGCGGCGCTTGCCGTCGTCCATCGACAGCCGCCCAAACAGCCGCTGGGGTCCATTGCCGGTCCCCGGCGACCACCAGGTCTGCAGGTTGATGTTCGGCGCCAGCTTGAGGGCCGTGCGACTCGCTCCATTGGCATTGATCCGGAAGAGCCCGGTCTGCGACGGATCGAGCGCGAGCACCACGAACGAGATTTGGGTGCTGTCGGCGCTGTAGGAAGGGCCGTACTCGTCGGCGCTGCCCGTGTTGGTTACGTTGACCACACCCCCGCCGGCCGTCGTCATCGTGTAGATATCGAAGTTGGTCCCGTTGCGGTCGGACGAGAAGACGATGCGTTGGCCGTCCTTGCTGTATTGCGGCATCCAGTCTTCGAACGTGTTGTTGGTGAGGCGGGTGGCCGTGCCGGTGCCATCCACGTTACGGGTGTAGATCTCGCCGAAGGTTCCGGTGAGCTTCGTGTACACCACTCGCGTGCCGTCGGGGCTGATGTCCAGATCCTCGCCGTCGTCGAGCTTGGTCGGGTTCTGGAGACCGCCGTTTCGGGTGATGCGGTAGAGGCTCCATACCTCTTCCTCGTTGATGGTGCCCGGGTTTTGCACGATCGAGGCGGTGAAGAGGATCGTCTGTCCGTCCGGGGTGAACTGGATGGTGCCGATGGCGTCGAACGTCCGCGCCGTCAGTTGGCTCGCTCCCGCCACGTTGACGGTGCCGTTGACGAACAGCCCGTACTTGACGGCCTGGGTGCCAGGATCGTCGTGCCCGAACACAAACTCCACGACCTGCGGGTTGGCCCCAAAGCCGGAGTAGCCGTCCGGCAGCGTCCCGTACAGCGTATCGTTCTGGCCGTTCGGGTCGATGTGATAGACCTCGGTGCCGGTGCCGGTTCCCAGGCTATAGAAGATCTTGTTGTTCGGGATCGTGCCGGTCGTGGAGCCGGTGGTGCCGCCGTTGGTCGTGGTGTTGGTGGTGGTGTTCGTCCCGTTCGTGCTTCCGTTCGTGGTCGTGTTCGTGTTGGTGCCGGTGTTGGTCCCGGTCAACGTGCCGCCGCCGGCACTGCCACCGCCACCGCATCCGATGACGAGGGCGATCGTTCCGGTAAGGAACAGGGTGGCGGCAAGACCTTTGGGCATTTGGGGCAGAAACGGCATCGGAAACCTCGGTTATAAGAATGATCGGCAGGAGCGAAAGTTCAGCACGCGGCCAAAGTTCAGCCCAGAGCGGCTGCAACTGTATAGATCGGATGAAAAGCTCGCTTGATACTTCGATTGTGGCCGACCGGCTCATGTGCGCGCTCGGCATCTAACGGCCTCGGGGGGACAGAATCTCCTTTGTGATCGTGTTTTTCGCGCGTGGGGCGAACTGTCAGACCCTCGCCACCTTGACCCGTCAATACGAGCGCGGTCTCGCCCGGCTGATCGCGATGATCCCTTACGAGACGCTGCCTCGCCTCAAGGAGGTCCCAGCCGGGGTCTACGTCTTCACCGACTTGGAGACCCTCACGCCTGCCCAGCTCGCTCTGGCGCGCGCTGCGGCGGACCAGCTAGAAGATGCCGGAGCGCGCGTTCTCAGTCACCCAGTCCGCGCTCTGACCCGTCTGCCGCTGCTGGAGCGACTATCGCATGGAGGTCGCAATCGCTTTCGGGCCTTCCGGTCCACCGCGATCCCGCCAGACCTCCAGTTTCCGGTCTTCCTCCGGCTGGAGCGTGATCACGAGGGTCCGCGCACCCCCCTGATCGAGACCCCGGAAGACCTCGAGCAGGTGATCCTGGAGGGCTACGCCAAGGGCTACGATCCATTCGATCTGCTCGTGGTGGAGTTCCTCGATACGAGCGACTCGGCGGGCATCTTCCGCAAGTACGGAGCGTTCCGCATTGGGGAGCGCATCGTGGCGCGCCACCTGATTGGGGGCCGTACTTGGATGCTGAAGGCGGCGGACCGCCTCAAGACTGCAGAGCTCCTGGCCGAGGAGCACGAATACATGAACGCAAACCCGCACCAGGACCGCCTGAGGCCGCTATTCGAGCTTGCCGGCATCGCCTACGGCCGCATCGACTACGCGATGCTGGGCGAGGACATCCAGACCTGGGAAATCAACACCAATCCGGTGGCGATGTCGCCGACGCATCACTATGACGAGACGCAGTTGCCGCATCACCAAGCCGTCGCCGCCCGTCTCAGGGAGGCCTTCGAAGGCTTGGACGCCGGCTCCCTTCAGAAGGATGTCCCGATCCACCTGAGACTTCGGGACGTCCAACTGACCTAGATGGCGCGGGCGTACATCGGGACGAGCGGATGGGCGTACAAGCACTGGAAACAGAGCTGGTACGGGGGACTGCCGCCGTCGCGATGGCTGGCCCACAGCGCCGAGCGCTTCACGGGCCTCGAAGCCAATGGCACCTTTTACCGGCTCCAGAGCCGCGAGAGCTTTGAGGCGTGGGCGGCGCAGGTTCCAGAGGACTTCCGGTTCACGATCAAAGCCCATCGGTTCCTCACCCACCGAAAGCGGCTCCTCGAGATCGGTGAGGGCATCCGCAAGCAGAAGGAGCCGGCAGCGGGCCTTGGCGAGAAGCTGGCCTGCGTCCTCTGGCAGCTCCCCGCCCAGTTCCACCTGAACCTGGAGCGGCTGCAGGGCTTTCTGGAGGAGCTGGGGGAGTGGCCCGAGACGCGTCATGCGATCGAGTTTCGCCACACCTCTTGGTTCAACGCCGAAGTCTCCGCGCTCCTAAGCCGGCACCGGGTCGCGAATTGCATCTCGGACGCCGCCGCCTTTCCGAGGTGGGACGTGGTCACCACCGATTTCGTCTACGTGCGCCTTCACGGCAAGCCGCACACCTATTGCTCAGCCTACTCCGAGGTGGAGTTGGACGAGTGGGCCGCACGATGCTGCTCTTGGCTGGGCGCGGGTCACGACGTCCACGTGTACTTCGACAACGATGCTAATGGCCACGCGCCCTGGGATGCCCTCGGGCTGCTCGGCAGGGTGAACCGAGACGGACTTCGCTCGGCGGCCTAACAGGAACCTTCCTCGGGCTCGCTCAACCTAAAGGGCTATGAAGAGACTCAGCCTTGTTGGAGCCTTGCTCGGCGCTGCCACCCTCTCGCTGGCTCAGCGAGTGTTCCTCGATGGGCGCGAGATCGTCTTCGACGACGTGCGTCCGCAGATGGTCAATGGCCGCCTGATGGTGCCGATTCGAGGCATCTTCGAGCAGATGGGCATCGCGGTCGAATGGGACGCCCAGCGCGAGGTCGTGACTGCCCGCAAGGCCCCGGACCTGGTCGAGCTGGAAGTCAATAGCCGCGTCGCGCGGATCAACGGCCAGGAGGCCGTGCTCGAGGTGGCTCCATTCCACCACCGGGGCCGTACGCTCGTGCCGCTGCGCCTGATCGCGCAAGCCACCGGCGCAAACGTGACGTACCGCGACGGCGACGTGCACATCCAGACGAGCCAAAGAACCGCAGGCCGCAGC
>DATLGQ010000337.1:0-4906 GCA_035540435.1 Fimbriimonadaceae bacterium | reverse complement strand
TCGACCGATTGATGCTTCCCCCGAGCTTGCGCAGTGCTTGCGACATCATGCGTGCCTGAACGCCAACGAAGGCATCTCCCATTTCGCCCTCGATCTCCGCCTTCGGCACGAGCGCCGCGACCGAGTCGAGTACGACGATGTCGACGGCGCCGGAGCGGATGATGGCGTCCATGATTTCGAGCGCCTCCTCTCCGTTGCTCGGCTGCGAGATGTAGAGCTTGTCGACGTCTACGCCGAGAGCGCGGGCATACTCGGTGTCGAGCGCGTGTTCCGCGTCCACATAGAGTGCGAGGCCGCCTTGCTTCTGGGCCTCGGCGACGACATGCAGTGCCAAGGTCGTCTTGCCGCTCGACTCGGTGCCGTAGATTTCGGTGATCCGGCCCCGCGGGATGCCTCCGACGCCAAGCGCGACATCGAGGCTGAGCGAGCCGGTCGATATGGCTTCTATCGCTTCCGCGTTGCTCTCGCCGAGGCGCATGATCGCGCCTTTGCCAAAGGTCTTCTCGATCTGCCCCAGCGCCATCTCGAGCGCGCGGTCCTTGTCGGCTCCCTCGCGCAACATCACCCCATTCTTGTCCACTGCCATGCGTTACTCCAGCCAGTCGTCTTGGTCGCAAACTAGTATACAAGCCGCAACATGTTTTGACAAGAGTCGCCCCATCATTTGGTGGCGCCGAGGCATTGGCCGTGTTAGACTCATGCCGACCGTGCGCTCCCTGCTTCTCCCGATCGTGTTCCTGTGGGCAGCCATTTGTCTCGCACAGGAACCCATCCAAATCCGGATGATGGCCGGAGCGGGCATGGGCATTCCTCCCAAGGAAGCCACCGATCCGCGTTCACTCGCCCGGCGCGCGATCTTCGAGACGTTTCATCGTCAGAACCCGGACATCCGCGTCGTGAACGCGGGGGGACTCGAAATGGTTGGGCCCCGGGCGGAGAGCATGTTCCTCATGTCGATGGCTGGGGACACGGCGCCCGACGTGTTCTACGTCAATTTTCGTCAGTACTACAACTACATCGACCAGGGCTTCTGTCGGCCGCTGGACGGCCTCATCGCGCGCGAGCCGGACTCGATTGCGCGCGTCAACCCGATCTTCCTGAAGGTCTTGCGGAGCCGGGATGGCAAGATCTACGCGATCCCGTGGTTCCAGGTTGCGCAGGCGCTCTACTATCGCAAAGACCATTTTCGGGAAGCAGGACTCGACCCATCGCGGCCCCCGCGAACGTGGGATGAGTTCTACGAGTACGCCAGGAGGTTGACCCGCGACGGACGGAGCGGTTTCGCGTTCTCCAGGGGTCCAGGCTATCACTGGACGAACTTCCTCTGGCAGGCCGGCGGCGATGTGGTGGAGCAGGCGGAGGGCGGTTATGCTCGTTCGGTCATCGATTCCCCCGAAGCCGCCTTGGCGGTCGACTTCTACCGCAAGCTGGTGGTCGACACATGGGTCGATCAAGAAGGAGCGCCCGTAGGCCCCGCGGCGTATGTGGCGACCGACTTCGCCGGCGACGTGAACTCGGGCAAAGTGTCCATGTGGTTCAGCTACACGAATGACGTAGTGCTGAACATGAGCGACCTCAACCCGGCGCTCCTGGGGGTGGCGGCGATGCCGGCAGGCCCGGCGGGACCGATCAACGAGGTGAATGCCGGAATGTGGGCGATCAACGCCCAGATCAAGGATCCGAAGCGGATCGAGGCGTGCTGGAGGTTTATCCAGTTCTTCGCCGGCGACGAGGCGGCCCGTGTCAACACCGAACGGTTCGTCGAGTTAGGTCTCGGGAACCTGGTCAACCCGGCCCTGCTGAAGAAGTTTGGCTACGACGACATCGTCGCGCAGGTCGATCCCAGCTACGTGGAGGCCAACGAGCAGCTGTTCAAAACAGGTCACCCGGAGCCTTACGGGCGCAATACCCAGCAGGTGTATCTCATCCTCGACAACGCGCTTGAGCGGGCGGCATTGGAACCGCATGTGCCCGCGATCGCGATCCTGCGGGACATCAAGCAGGAAATGGATCAGAAGTTGCTCGGGTACACGCCGCCAGAGCAGCTTCAGCGGCAGCGAGCCTGGGCCCTCGGGATTCTGGTCTGCCTCGTCACGCTTACCTTCGGCACGGTGTGGTACGGGATCAGCGCCTCGAGGCGACGGCGGGTCGAGTTCGTAGAGCGGCTGGCGGCCGGTACCAAGCGGAGTCGCATCTACCGGTTCATGGCCCTCTGCCTCTTGCCGGCAGGGCTGTCCATCCTGATCTGGTCTTACTATCCGTTGTTCAAGGGACTGGTCATCGCGTTCCAGGATTACCGAATTGTGCAGGGCACGCGATGGGTCGGATTAGATAATTTCATCGCGGTCTTCACCCAACCGATCTTCTGGCGCTCGCTGCTCAACAGCTTCGTCTACGTGGGCCTCAGCATTCTGATCGGGTTCTTCTTGCCCATCTTTCTGGCGCTCGCCCTCAACGAGATTCCGAGGGCGAAGGTGTTCTTCCGGACCGTGTTCTATCTGCCGGCAATGACGAGCCCCATCGTCATCGCCTTCTTGTGGCGCCAGTTCTATGACAAGGCGGACACCGGCCTCCTAAACTCGGTCCTTGGGAGCTTCATCGGCATCGTCAATATCCCACTCCGGTGGCTTGGTCTTGGCCCCTATCCGACCTCGCTCACGTATGATTGGTTGGGCGATCCCAGCCTGGCGATGTTCGCGGTGGTGCTGCCGGGTATCTGGGCCGGTGCCGGACCAGGATCGATCTTATACCTGGCGGCGCTCAAAAACATTCCCGAAGAGCGATACGAAGCGGCGGACCTCGACGGAGCGAGCTGGGTGCACAAGATCCTCTACATCGTGATCCCAGGCCTCAAGCCACTGATCCTGATCAACCTGCTGGGCGTGTTCATCGCCGGATTCAAGGCGATGGAGAACATCTTCGTGCTCACCGGCGGCGGGCCCCTCTATGCCACGCATACCGTCGGTCTGGAGGTGTGGACGAACGCCTTCATGTTCCTGAAGTTCGGCTATGCAACGGCCGCCGCGTGGGTGATGGGTGCAATTCTGATCGGCTTTACCCTTATACAGATCCGCAACCTGCTCAACATGCGTTTCGGCGCTGCCCGCCTCTAGAGTCCAGCCGGCAAGAGGTTGGGCACGAAGGAGGGCCCCAGCATCAGCTTCCACTTCTTGAGCTGCGACGCGGTCAGGTGGCGGGCCAGGACCTGATCCATCTTGTTCAAGGAATCGTTGAGGCGCTGAATCTGCGCGGCGTTCGCCTTGAGACGACGCACCCGGTCGTGCTCGTGCCGCTGGTAGAGCGCGCGGTAGCGCTCCTTGGCCGACGCGCTGCCACTGCGACCTGGGGAGGTGGGCGGCGGGTAGCTGGAGGCGGACAGCCGCTGAACCTGTAACTCGATTCTTCTGGATTCAACTTGGAGGGCCTGGGCAATCCTGATGTATTGGAGGTGGCCGATGCCCAGCTCGCGGGCGATGGCGGCGTCCAAGACAGCCCGGGCTCCGGCGCGCTGGAGCGCTATCTGGCGCGCTCGAGCTTGTTGCGCTTTGGAAAGGCTCGGCCAAAGCGCCCATGCGGCGTCCTCCCAAGGCGAGGCATTGGCCGTGTAGGCGACGCTGCGCTGTAGAAGCGTAGGCTGGTGGGGCCGGCGCAGCCCCAATGCTTGCTTCGGCGTCAACCCCAGCTCAACCTGAACGGCGAAGTCGACCAGGACGCTCTTTTCGCTCGCCGCGATGGGGGTGGTCCTCGAGTGGAAGGAGCTCAAGCTGCCGAAGCTCTTGAAAAACGCAGACCGCTGAGCCTCGCTCAGGCATGCCAGAAGGCTGTGAGCGGCGCGCCAGCGCGCCTCCTGGTACTGCTCGAGCTTGCGGAGCAGTTGGAGCAAGGCATCCACCTCCCCCGTCCAGCGTGGCAGGCTCGAAGGCATCTCGACCCGCATCGACCGGACACCTGGCGTGTGAGCCGCCAGGACCCGTTCGAGATCGGCTTTCTGCTTGGAGGTGACCTTGAGAAGATGCTGCACGTCCTTTTCCCAAATCGCCCCCACTCCCAGGTGTTGGAGCTGTATCTGCCGAAGCCGCTTCCGCCGGTCAGGACTGAGGCGGCTCAGAAACTCGTCCAGCCGACGCTCGGCTGCGGCGATCTCAGCCTTCTCCTGCGGCGTCAGGCTATTGTCGCTGCGCCGGAAGCTGAGACGAAATGGCAGCCGCACGAGGTCCCGTTCACTTTCACTCAGGCGGAGTTCGGCACGCACGTATTCGCGCCGCAAGAGTTCGCGCGGGGCGAGAACGGGCGGGTCGAAGTCAAAAATCCTCCCCTGGGACGTGGCGGAGCAGGCGAGCGCCGCCGCCGAGCCGATGAGGGTGAGCTTGGGTGGGATACGCCAAATGGACGGGAAGGCTCTCCAGAGCCTCATCCTGGCATGATAACACGGGTTTGTTCGGGGCTTCTGAACCATTTGGGCAGCCTGCCGTACATGCAGATGAACGCCATGGTCTCAACTCTTTTGTTGCTCGTCGGTGCTCTTCAGGTTGGCGAGGTGCGTCAGTTTGAAGTCGAAGGTGTGAAGCGGCAAGCCTTGGTGGTGGAGCCCAAAGGCGCAGGCAAGCCGGCGCTCGTGCTCGGCTTCCATGGCTTCGGTGGGAACATGCGCAACGCGGCGCGAAGCTTTGCGATCCACTACCATTGGCCCGAGGCGCTGGTCGTGTACCCCCAGGGCCTCGAGGTGGGATCCGCGCGCCTGCCCGACAGTCCGCGACGTCCGGGGTGGCAGAACCTCCCCGGAGCTCAGGAGGACCGCGACTTGAGATTCGTTGACCGCATCTTGCTCGAACTGAAGGGCCGGTACGATCCGAAGCGGGTGTTTGCGATGGGCCACTCAAACGGGGGGCGCTACACGTACGTACTC
>DATLGQ010000336.1:0-2353 GCA_035540435.1 Fimbriimonadaceae bacterium | reverse complement strand
AGCCCGGCCCTCCAGCGAGTCGGATCGCGCGCGATCCGACTCGCTGGAGGGCCGGGCTCAAGCTCTTGCCGATGGCCCTGAAGATCCCGAATCCGCACGTCTCACGTTGGACCCAATTCAGGGAAGTGCCCGAGCAGGTGGGTCGTAGTTTCAGGAGGTGGTGGCATGAGCGCCGGTGATCGCGACCTGATCCTATCGAGGCTGCCCGATCCGCCAGCCGAGGCAGCCCCACCTCCCGGGACTCTTCTTGCAACGGAGTCTGTTGCCTCATGGAGCCGGTTCGAGATGGAGTTGCTGAAGCTCGGCGGGCGCATCGTCGACCTCGACGAAAGCCGGGCGGCCCTGCGCACAGGCGCCGTCATCGACGACGACGTGGCTGCGGTGCTGGGAGTGGGGGCCGATGACGATGTCGTCTGGGACGCGGACGTCGGCGCTACGACCGCCCTCTGCGGGGTCGCAGAGACCGGCTCGGTGCTGCTCGAGGCCGGCCCCGGGAGGAACCGAATGGCGAGTCTCGCACCGCCGCTCCACATCGTCTTCTTGCGCAGAAGCGCTCTGGTGGCGACTTTGGAGGACGCCTTCAAAGCCATGACCCGGCGGACGGCAGTGCTGATCACAGGGCCTAGCCGAACTGCCGACATCGAAGGCGTCCTCGTGCGGGGCGTGCACGGTCCGCGGAACCTGTGGGTCTGCCCGCTCGATAGCTGATCCGACTACGGTTTCGGGACGCAGAGGCACGACGACGTGATCTTCAGGTCGGCGTTCTTCCACACAGAAGCAAACTGAGCTCGCGCCCGGCCAGCGTCCGCCGACTTGCCTTGTGCCTGGAGAGCCTCCGCAAGGCCGTAAAGAGCCCAGCCGTTCCTCGGAAGGCGCTTGAGGTCCTCCCGATACACCTTCTCAGCCTCGGCGGCTCGGCCGGCCGACAGCAGCGCCACGCCCAGCACATGCCGGGTGGGAAGAATCCAGTCGGGAGGCTCGTCGTAGTTCAGGGCGTCCTCCGCTCGAACCGCGAGTCTGAGCGCTTCGATGGCGCGGCGCTTGTCGCCCTTGGCGAGCAGCACCTCGCCGGCGACCAGATGCCGAGCTACCGCCAGAACCGCCTCGGCGGAACTCTGACCCACGACAAAGAACTTGGGCACTCGCTGTTGGGCCAACAAGAACGCGGCCTGTTCAAACTCGGCCGGCTCCGGCATACCTTTCGCCGAGAACGCCATCGCACGCGCGGCGTGCCTCAACGCCGTGGAGAGCGGAAGGTAGTCCGGAAACTCCGGCCATTGCAGCACCTGATCCCACATTCCAAAGCGGACCCGCGCTTCGAGCGGCATCGTCATGTAGCCGTCCATGAAGCTCGCGTTCTCGCGGGCGAAGTCGGCCGGCACACGCGCCGCCATCGTGTCGAACGCTTGGATGCACTTGTCGCGCTGACCGACCATCATGGCGGCGAAGCCAAGCATGTGATAGTTGTGGGCCATGTACAGGCGGTAGAACCCCTGATCCGGCCGCAGCCTCGTATAGGCCTCGTCTGCGAGGATGGCCTTCTCGTTGGCTAGCACGCCCTTCTCCCAATTGCCCAGTCGAACGTCGATGTGAGAGGGCATGTGCACCATGTGCCCGAGCCCCGGCTGCAAGTCGCGCAACCGGTCCGCGGCCCTTTCGGCGCGCTCTGGCGTGTTGGAGGCTTCCCACGCGTGGATCGTCAGGTGCAATGCAAGTGGGTGGTTCGGATCGATCTGAAGGACCCGTGCCAGTGTCGCATTCACCTCGTCCGTACCCGGCCTGGGCTTCCCGTCCCTGGTCCAGTAGTTCCACGGCTGGAGGTCCATCATCGCCTCGGCGAACAGGGCGCCAACATCTGCGTCGCGAGGAAACTGCTTCCAGACCTGCCGCATCGCATTCGCATAAGCTCGATCGAGTGCCGTGCGGTCTTCGGGTGGCACGGCGTGCCGAACACTTGCTGCCCGAATGAGCGCCTTCTCGACCGCTGTCGTCCGGCCCATTAGCGAGCGGGCTTTCGCCAAGGATTCCACCGCGATCTGAGCCTGATCGGGCGTCACCATCGGGAAGTTGACGTGAGGGCCCTGCGCCATCGCCCTGCCCCACCAAGCCATCGCGCACCCTGGATCCGCTTTCGCGGCGGCCGCGAAGGAGATGTCGGCCTCGTCATGGTTGAACGCGTAAAGGAGCGCGAGCCCTTGGTTGAAAAACTGCTGTGCCCTCGGTGACGTCGTCGTCACCTTCCGAGCGTGCTTCCCCAGCCCGCTGAGAGCAATCGCTTCGCGATCCCGGCTGGGCGCGAAAAGAGTCAGCGCCAGAACGGCGCAGGTAACGAGATGCATGGAAACCCTCCTCG
>DATLGQ010000335.1:0-4775 GCA_035540435.1 Fimbriimonadaceae bacterium | reverse complement strand
TCCTTCAATCGCTCCTTCCAGCTTTGGCCGGCGCCACCATAGCCGTAGTGGAGGATGCCGGTCGTTCGAACGTCATCCGGAAAGACGCTGCCGCTTGCTATTCGATCCGCAGCCAGCACCAGCGTCTCCGCGTCTGCGGTGGTGGACACGACATGCGTGGGCCGATGCTCCTCGATAGCCCGCAGAAGATCCCGCGCGATTTCTCGACGGCTCGCGAGGGGGAGCGCAGGGTCGGCCGATGGCAGGCCGGCTCTGAAGTCCACGGTGTCCCCATAGCGGCAGATCGCCTCCTGAATGGGGGCCGAGCACAGGTGCGCCTGGCTCAGCCTCACGACCGATCGCTCGGTGGCGCCCAGCCGCGCAAGCTTTGCCAGCGCCGGCAAGAGCGCCTTCACGTAAACCGTATGGTGGCCACCTGCGAACGGCTCGAAAACAAGTACGCGCAAGGCTGTCGGACCTCCCCTTGGACCGAGACCGCGACAACCCATGTTGCGCGCGGATACACGTGTGATCGTGAAAATCGCTCTCCATGTTCCCAGCAGAATTACCAGGTGGCCGACTCCCGCTTCGCGCCCGACTAGGGCATCCGTTCCCCCTGATACCGGACCAGTGAGCTTTCGACATAGGCGCCGCTGGTAAAAGAACTCTATGCTTGCCCTTCTGGCTGCTGCCCTCGTCGCCCCCCCTTCCCTTCTTATCCAGGGCGGCCGCGTCGTCGACGGATCGGGCAAGGCGCCCTTTGCGGCAGCGATACGCATAGTAGGCGATCAGATCCTCGAGGTCGGGCAACTCAATCGGAAGCCGGGGGAGACGGTCTTCTCGGCTCATGGGCTGCATATCGCGCCGGGATTCATCGACGCCCACAGCCACGTCGACGGCGGCATCTTCGCCCAGCCCACAGCACCGGCCGCGACCCGGCAAGGCATCACCACGGCAGTAGTCGGCCAGGATGGTGGCCACCCCATGCCGCTCCTCGAGTGGACGCGCCGCCTCAAGTCCAGCCCCGTCGCGCTCAATCTGGCTGCCTTCGCCGGCCACGGCACGATTCGGAGCAGGGTTATGAAGGACGACTACAGGCGCCCGGCGACCCCCTCCGAGATCAAGCAAATGAAGGAGTTACTCGAGCAGGAGCTGAAGGCAGGCGCCCTCGGACTCTCCACCGGTCTCGAGTATGACCCTGGCCTGTACTCCGAACTGCCCGAGATCGTAGAGTTGGCTCGAGCTGCCGCTGCGCATGGGGGAAGCTACATCACCCACGTCCGCGACGAGGAGAATGAGGCCCTCACCGCCTTCGAGGAGGCCATAGAGGTTGGCTTTCAGGCGAAGGTTCCGGTTCAGATATCCCACATCAAGCTGGCGTCGGAGCCCGTTTGGGCTCGCGCTGGCGAGGTGGTGCGCATGCTGCAGCGTGCCCGAGGCAAAGGACTCCGCCTGACCGCCGACGTATATCCCTACACCTTTTGGCAGTCGTCGATCACGGTTCTGATCCCTCACCGCAACTTCGGCGACGTTCGCGCTTGGCGCACTGGTCTCGAGGAAGTGGGCGGACCGCGGAATGTGACGCTCACCACTTTCACTCCCGACCGCTCGTGGGAAGGCCAGACGCTGGCCGAGCTTTCCGAACGCCTGTCGCGCGACCCGGTGGAACTCGTCATCGAAATCGTGCGCCGCACCCGGGATGGCATGGGCTCGGAGTCCGTAGTGGTCCAAGCGATGGTGGAAGAAGACCTCCGCACGTTCGTGCGCGATCCTAACGTCATGTTCTGTTCCGACGGAGGACTATCTTCAAAGCACCCCCGCGGAGCAGGCAGCTTTCCTCGAATCTTGGCAAAATACGTGCGCGAAGAAGCGGTCCTGACCCTGCCGGAGGCGATTCGGAAGATGACTTCCCTGCCTGCTCGCACCTTTGGATTCCGCGACCGCGGCCTGATCCGTCCCGGAATGCGGGCCGACCTGGTCCTCTTCGCTCCCGACAAGATCCGCGACCGCGCGACCCTCGAGCAGCCGTACCTGCCGCCGGTCGGCATCTCCCACGTGATGGTCAACGGCCGTTGGGTGGTGCGTCGGGGCTTGGTGACCGGGGCTCGTCCCGGCCGGTTTCTTGCGCGGATGCGCTGAAGTCTAAAGCTCCACTCTTGGCCTCAGCCGGATGTTGGGGACTGGAAGCAGCGAATCGTCCTTGCGGATCGGCACCGACGAATTCGACATGTATTGCTGAATCCGGGCCTCAGCCTCGCGCACGTACTCGGCCAACTGCCGCTCCATGTCCCGCTTTAGATCTTCCATGTCGTCCAGCAGCTTCAAGATCAACTCGACACCCGCCAAGTTCACCCCCATCTCCTGGGTGAGGCGCTGTATCCTCCGTACCCGCTGGATGTCTGCCTCGCTGTAGAGCCGATTCTTGGCCCCCGCCCGAGACGGCACAACCAGCCCCAGGCGCTCATACTGGCGTAGGGTCTGAGGGTGAACGCCGCAGAGTTGGGCCGCTACCCCAATCATGTAGACGGGCTGGTTCTCGTTCCTCATGCCTTCGCCTTCTCCAAGTCTTGGAGCCGATGAAGCAACTCCCGCTCCTCCCGAGCGAGCTGCTTGGGCACCGTGATCTTCACGCGAGCCATCAGATCGCCGCGCGTTCCGCCCAGCTTCGTGACTCCCTGCCCGCCCAGCCGGAACTTCTGGCCCGATTGAGTCCCTTCCGGGATCTTCATCGATACCGTGGAACGCAGAGTGGGAATCTTGATCTCTCCGCCGAGGGCCGCCGTCGTGTAGGGCACCTCCACCTCCACCTCGAGGTTGTCGCCCACGCGGCGAAACTTGGAGTGCGGCTTTTCCTTGATCGAGACGTAGAGATCGCCGGCCTTGCCGCCCGTTCCGACGACCCCCTTGCCGGGCACCCGCAGCTTCTTGCCTTCCGGGAATCCTGGAGGAATCGTGACTTCAACCTTCTTCGTCGTCGGCATCGTGCCGGACCCGCCACAGGTCTTGCACAGGTCGAAGCTGGCGTTGCCGGTGCCACGGCAAGCTTGGCAGGGTTGGCTCATCCCCAACATGCCTCGCACGCGGCCGGAACCGCCGCAGACGCCGCACTTCTGGGGGTTTCGGTTGTACTTGACTCCCAGGCCGTCACAGCTCTTACACGCATCGAGCGCCTGATAGGTCAGCAGCCGCTTGGTGCCGCTGTCGATCTCTTCCAGCGTTAGCTCGACGGTCTTCTCGATGTCCCGCATGACTGCGCCGTTCTGAGGCTCGCTGAAGCGGTAATCGAGGTCCTCGCCGGTGTGTCCGAATCCCCCAAAGATCTGCTCGAAGAAGCCGCCCGGCCCGGATTCTTGTTGAAATCCTCCGCCGTTGCGGGACCCCCCGCCGCGCATGAAGTCGCCGAAGTCGAACGTCACGCCCTGGCCGCCAAAGTTGACGCCGCCACCTTGCTGGATGTGCTCCCAGTTCGCCCCCCACTGGTCGTAGAGCTTTCGCTTCTCCTCGTCGCCAAGAACGTCGTAGGCCTCGCTGACCTCCTTGAACTTGGCCTCTGCGGCCTTGTCGTTCGGGTTGACGTCGGGGTGGTACTTGCGTGCCAACCGCCGGTAGGCCGCCTTGATATCCTTGGCGTCCGCCCCCCGTTTGACCCCCAGAACCTCGTAGTAATCCTTCTTGGCCATAGCACTCCGGCATGCTCAATCCCTTGAGTATAGAACGCTCAAGTGCCGCCAGAGGTTTCAGTCCGAGCGCTTACATCCGCTCGAAGACCACGATCCGACGCTTGGAGTCTACGAGCCCGAACACGTTCCGGTGGTACAGCACAATCCAGCCCGGTTGCCGGCACAGATCCTCGAGCGCATACCTCGCCGCTTGCCGCTCCTCCGGACCACCCCCTGTGACCACCGCCGCCCCGATGCGCACGATGCGGCGGTATCGCTGCAACTCCCAGGTGCCGTCGGCTCGCGCGGTGCTTTGGCCGACCGTCACTTGCGCCGAATAGCTCCCATCGCTGTCGAAGCGGATGCGCTCGCCTCGAGCGACATTCTCCCAGTCGCCTGACAACACGGCCGCGGCCATTCGGGGGTCGGGAGCGCGCTCGGCGGCCCGAGCTGACTCATACCGGGATGCGCAGCCAAGGAGCGTCGGTAGCAAGGATGCGATGAGCAACAGCCGGGCGTTCATGCGTGGAGCCTTCCGCACATGCGCCTGAAGTGGACAGGTGATGCTGACAGCCTAAGCCGACGCCGCGAATTCGCGGCGGTCGAAGATCAAGTCGCTCGCGATTCGCCAGATATCTGCCTCGATCTGGTTTTCGGGCTTGATCTTTGAAAAGTGCACGATCGCGCTGGTCAGTCCGGCTTCGAGCGCGTAGTGGAGGAAAGCCGAGTTCAACACCAGCCTGGCGGCCGGCTTTAGGCCGAAGGATACGTTGGACACTCCAAGAATGCTGTTGACCAACGGGTGCCGCGACCGGACCTCCCGGATGGCTTCGATCGTTTCGCTGGCTGAGCGACGGAACTCTTCCTCGCCGGAGCCGAGAGTGAAGGTGAGGCAATCGATGAAGACATCATGATCGGGCAAGCCGTACGAGCGCGTGTGGTCCAGAAGACGTTCCGCAATCTCCACCTTCTTCTCCCGAGTCTTGGCCATGCCCTGCTCGTCGATGGTGAGTGCGACGACCGCCGCTCCGTACTTCTGACACAGCCCCAGCACACGGTGCACCCGCTGCCCGCCATCCTCGAAGTTGATGGAGTTCACGATGGGCTTTCCGGCCAGCGTTTGCAGCGCCGCCTCGA
>DATLGQ010000334.1:0-3745 GCA_035540435.1 Fimbriimonadaceae bacterium | reverse complement strand
GTTCAGGCAGCGGAAGCAGCGACGACCAAGTTCCGAACTCCCCGACTCCGCTTCTCCCAGCAGACGTCACCATTGACCTGGTCGGGAAGGCGTATCGTGAATCCAGCAAGTGCCACCAGGCTTGGGAGGGAAAATCATGGCCGCGTCGGCGCATAACTCGGCGATGGAGCCGTCCGTCCCTCGCCGTAACGATCACCGAAAGATGAGACCAATTCGAGGCGAGGGGCCGGCGGCTCATCGCCCGGGTCGTTGGGCGGTCTGAGGGCTATCGTCGAATCCGGCGGAGAATGGAGGGACGAGTGGTGACGGATTTGCTGCGTCGTGAGGTGTTCTGGGTCTTGGCGGGAGTCGGGGCGTTCTTTGTCGTGGTGCTACCGCGTGCATCGAGTGGTCTTGAGGCGATCGTCGGTGGAGCCATCATCGGCGTCTCCCTCATTGTCGCTGCCGTCATTCGCAGTAGGTGGGGTGGTCGGTGTTCGCTCTAGCCGTCGCCGCCCAACTCGGCGCTGGAGCCGACCGCTCCGCTACGCGTCGCGGCGGCTCAGCGCCAGCGTCGTTGGGCAGTCGAGGATCTGCGGTAGGAGAAGACCATGAAGTGGGCAGTAGCCGTGATCGTTGTCCTTCTCACGGCGCTGACTGCGGTGGGAACATCAGGAGCCCTCACAGTGCCCGTCTTGTCTCCCATCGACCCCCAATCCTGCAAAGTGGGTGGGCTGGTGCCTTCCTTGGTCGACAATCCCTTGCAGCCGGGTGAGTTTTCGTGGCATGGCGTGCCGCTTCCGCCTTCGCGTCGCGGGGCAGCGAGTATCGAGAGCGTGCATGTCGAGGGATCTGTCACCTCTGGTGATCTGTCACTTCTTGTTCTGGAGGCTCCTGCCTTCGGCGCCTATCGAGGAACGTTGGAGCAGCGGTGGGCCTCTCGTGCGGTCCCTGTGGACGTGGCGCGACTGAATAGCGGAGGGAAGTATCAGTTACTGGTCGGGTTCAGTGCCGAGAGTCCTGGCCGCTATGACTTGGCGGCTTTTCGCATGGTCTTTCGGCAGGGCTTGTGGAGGTCCCGGTGTACCAAGGCGTGGGGGGCCGAGTTCGTGGTTGCAACGAGATGAGCCTCTGCCGGGCCCTGGTTGCTCGCTGCCCAACTCGCGGCTGCAGCGGTCCGCACCCCGCCGTAGCCCTCGGTGGAATTCTTGAAATAATGAGAGGCGAGGATGCGGCCGCTGAGCCGCAGGGTCGTTGTGCAGACGATGTAGTCGCTTAGGAGTGATCGAGGATGACCGAGGTTCACATTCGTGGGGCCGAGTTGGACGATGCCGCGTCAATAGCGGCCCACATCAAGACAATGAACTCCGCCGATGAAGTCCGGTCCCAGATTGAGCTCCTTCTTGAACGACGAGCCGACGGATGGCAACACCTAGTCGCGATCGATCGAGGAACCGTAGTGGGGAACGTCGTCATCATGCCCACGCGACACTTTCCTCAAGGGCAACCTCACCGCGCTGAGTTGGCCGATATCGTCATCGCTCCAAGCCATCAAGGGTCGGGCCTACTGGGGGAACTAATCGAGGCTGCGGTAGAGCAAGCCAAAGCAATGGGCGTGACCCAGCTGGAGACATCGGCCTGGGCGTCGAATCCTCGGGCGTGCGCGGCCTACACCAAGGTGGGGTTCAGGGAGTGGGGACGGCTGCCCGCTGCTCGTCGCAATCCAGACGGGATCGAGGACGAGCTGGTGTGCTTGTACCGACCGGTCTAGTGGCGCCCCGCTCTCGCTGCACAACTCGCGGCTGCACCCGACCGCGGGTTCGCTACGCTCACCACGCGGCGGGTGAGCCGCACAGTCGTTGGGCGGATGGCCGCTAGACGCTCTCGAGTTCTCAGGGGGATAGCGAGAGGCCTCGAGGAGATTCTGGGCGAGGCCATTCTCGCGGGTGTTGTCTGCGGAGTGGTGGTCCTTGTCCTCTACGGGTTGAGGACTCACCCGGTAATCACTGTGGCCACCATAGGAGGAACCCTCACCGCTGGGGGCGGCATCATCTGGCGCCACGCGATTCGAGCTGGAGAGGCGAACCCACGTAGATTTGTTCTGCTCACTCTTGCGATAGCAGCTGCCATCTTCGCAACGTACTGGCTCGCATACTGTTCATGCCTATGAGTTCACCGCCCAACTCGCGTTTGCAGCCGACCACGGCCCGCCGTGACCAGCCGCGCGCCGGATCGCAGACGACGAGGCGGAACCGTGGCGGCTGAAACGCAGGGTCGTTATGCGCACGGTGGCTAAGCACCGATAACGAGACGGGCACGCGCCAACGTGCTCTCTTCGCCCCCCGTTCCGCCTTCGCTACCGCTCGGCGGGTCCTCCAAATGGTTCGCGCAGCGGGAGCAGCGGCCGCCAGCTCCCGAGCTCCTTCAACGCGCAACTCCATTCAGGTGGCAGCCTTGGCCTCTGTGCGGGAGGGGCGTATCGTGAACCGAGCAAGTGCCACCAGGCTTGGGAGGGCGATCATGGCCGCGTCGGCGCATAACTCGGCGATGGAGCCGACCGTCCCTCGCCGTAGCGATCCCACGACAGCTGAGACGAGGGCGAGGCGAGATGCCGGCGGCTCATCGCCCAAGTCGTTATGCCTACTAGGTGATGAGGCTCGGCTTGCGCCGCGGTGAGGTTGAGCTGGTCGCTCACGACGAAGGGTGGGCGGCGATGTTCGAGGTCGAGCTGGAGTCGCTCACAGCTACAGCCGGGCACCTGCTGGTTCGAATCGAACACGTCGGGAGCACCTCCGTTCCTGGGCTGATGGCCAAGCCAATCTTGGATGTGGCGGCAGCCATTCGGCATCACCGGGATCTGGCCGAGCTTTCCAAGCTCATTGCACCCTTGGGGTGGATCGACCGGGGTGATAAGGGCCCAAAGGGGGGTTACCACCTCTATGTCCGTGAATCCGAGCCTGACGTTCGAACCCACCACCTTCATGTGGTGCCCGCCGGTAGTCCTGGATGGATGGAGTACGTGTTCTTCCGGAATGCGTTGAGGAAGAGCGAGAAGCTGCGCGCCGAGTACGCTTCGGAGAAGCGGCGCCTTGCGCTCTTGTACGCAAGCGATAGGTCGTCCTACACCGCTGCGAAGGAGCAGTTCGTCCGGCGCGTTCTGGCTTCGGCGTCGGCGGTTGAGGCATAACTCGGCGATGGAGCCGTCCGCTCCGCTACGCGTCGCGGCGGCTCATCGCCCAGGGAGATAGGCGGAACTCACGCCAGCTCTGAATTCATCAGCGAAGAGAGCATCGACCCCGGCGCCCCACCCGACTACGTGGGGGCCATCTCCCCTCAGTCACTCCCCCCGATCAGATCGAAGCGTTGAGAGAGGCCACGAAAGCAGCACGACCCGCTCAACCGGAGGAACCCCGACCCCCGGACGCTACTCGGCAGCAGCAGCCTCCTGCGTCACGCACACTCGGCCGCACCTAACGGCCGCCCTGGTCGCAACAACGTCCAGGCCACATGCACCGCGTGGGTTCGAGTCCGCCTATCTCGCGTTAGCAGCGGACCTCGACCCGCCAGAACCCGAAGTGCGATGCTTAGCCCATGAGAGGCGGGATCGAGGCCGCTGAAACGCCAAGTCGTTAGCCGGCCGGAGGGGTTGGGATGGGGATGATTCCTAGGTGCTCGGAACTGCGCTCTCTTAGTGACGAAGAATTGATCCACCGGTACGACAAGGCCGCTGAGCACACGATTGTGGGCACCGGTTTCTACAGGGATG
>DATLGQ010000333.1:0-3136 GCA_035540435.1 Fimbriimonadaceae bacterium | reverse complement strand
CCATGGAGTAATGCGAGCGGAGGGCGCCCCCGTCGACTGCCGATGAGCGCCCCTGCTAGCTCCACTGAAGCCGCAGACGGCCTCGAGCAGAGCCTGCTGCGAAGGGACTGGCAGGTCTTCATCCTGCTCACCTTCCTCTTCATGTTCGGCTTCGCGGTCTACAGCGGGGTCTTTCAGAACTTCCTTCGCGATTCGCTCCAGGCCCGAGAGCTGGATCTTGGCATCCTGGAATCGCTTCGCGAGGTACCGGGCCTTCTGGCTGCCCTCACAGCAGGCACGCTGGTCGCCCTGGCCGAATCGCGAGTGGCCGTTCTAGGGCTGGCCGTGACCGCCGTCGGGATTGGGATCACCGGCACCGCACAGAGCCTCCCAGTAGTGATCGCCATTAGCGTCTTCTGGTCCATTGGCTTTCACCTCTATTCGAGCGTCAGCGGGGCGATTACGCTGGCCTTGGCCAAGGGAAAGGAAGGTGGACGGCACCTCGGGCGCATGACCGGCGTGGGGGCGCTGGCGACCATCTGCGGGCTCGGGTTCTCCTTGCTGCTGGCATGGGTGGCTCGCAGTTGGCTCGGCGCGCGCCTGGACTACAACGTCTACTTCGTCATTGCCGGTATATCGATAGGAATCTCTTCATTTCTTTGTTCAAAACTCTCCCACCACGCTGCGGGAGGAGCCCGACAACGACTGGTGTTCCGGCGCGAGTACGGGCTCTTCTACCTCTTGACCTTCCTGGAAGGATGCCGACGCCAGATCTTTTCGATCTTTGCAACCTTCACCTTGATCCTCGTATACAAAGTGCCCGTGGAGCGCATGCTGCTCCTCCAGTTCGTCAACGCGATCCTGATCGCGTTCACGGCCCCGCAGATGGGCCGGCTCGTCGATCGAATCGGGGAGCGAACCCCGCTCACGATCTACGCCATCGGCCTGATAGTGGTCTTCCTTGGCTACGCCACCTCCGGCAGTCTGGCAGTGCTGTACGCGCTCTACCTGCTGGACAATGTTTTGTTCAGCTTTGGAGTGGGAATCACCACCTATCTACATCGAATCGTACGCCCTGGGGAGTTCACCCCCTGCCTGGCCATGGGCGTAACCATGAACCACATCGCCGCGGTATCCGTTCCGGTGGGAGGAGCCCTGCTCTGGAAGGCGAGCGGAAACTACCAGGTCCCGTTTATGTTGGGAGCGGTCATCGCGGTGGCAGCGCTGCTGGCGACTTTCAGGCTGCCCGAGGGCCCTCGGCCTCAGCCGTCTTCGTAAAGAGAGCCCGTTAGCAGCCGAACGCGGAGTGGAACTGAACCGTCGCCGAATCCGGCTTCGACCCTTTCAGAACCAGAGCCTGAAAATGCTCGGCAGGGAAGCCGGA
Source organism: Fimbriimonadaceae bacterium (assembly GCA_035540435.1). GTDB lineage: Bacteria > Armatimonadota > Fimbriimonadia > Fimbriimonadales > Fimbriimonadaceae > DATLGQ01. The sequence goes on along the minus strand of DATLGQ010000333.1, from coordinate 1,773 downwards.
CAGCCGCAGAGCGGTATCCGCTTGGAACCCAAACCGGCCGTAGTAGGCGGGATCTCCCAGTACCACGCATCCGGCGGCCTGAAGCTCCTGTAGCCAGGCGAGCCCGGCTTCCACCAACGCAGAGCCCACTCCTCGTCGCTGGAATCGCGGAGACACCGCCAGCGGTCCGAGGCCGAACCACCCCGACGATCCGTCCGAAAGATGGACCTGCGAGAACGCGATGTGGCCGATGATTTCGCCGTTTGAATCCGCGACGAGGGACACGCTGAGGGCGCCTGCATCCCGCAGCCGCGAGGCGATCTCGCTCTCGGACCCATCGCTATAGGGCATGCCAGCAAAGGCCAGAGCCGTGACGGCGCGGATCGGCTCCGCATCCCCCTGTCGCTCCGGCCTCACGATCCAACCTGAAGCCATCGTCGAATCAGGGCAGCGGCAAGCCCATCGCTTGCAGCCACTCGCGCAACTTCTTGACCCGGTCCGGAGTGTTCAGCTCCACCGAGAACGGCCTGCCCCGGGCATCGATGATGATGCCGACCGTGCCGCCTTCCAGCTTTCGGGTGAGCCCGCGTCCCTTGCCGGCCCCCACATCGAAGTTGCGGCTCGGCTCGATCGTCAGCTCCTTGAACTCGCCGCGCCCGCAAGGGATGACCTTGATCGATCCGAAAGGCACCTGCTCGTCGACGCCGCTGCCCTTCACGCTGACCGCCACCTCGCCAGGCTTGCCCAGCCCAACCGGCGAGATACAGTGGCCGCACTTGACGATGCAGTCGAACTCGAATACTTCCTTGGCGGCCTGGTAGTGATGCTCGCTCAGAACGCCGAGGTGGGGCATCATGAAAATGGAGTCGACCGTCAGCATCGTGATGCCCTCCGGCTGATAGGCATCCATCATCATGAGCGAGGATTGCGCGCGCATGGGAGCGTGCGAGAGCACTCCTCCCGAGCCGATGATCATGTCCAACTCCAGCATCTTGACGAGGGTCTCCGCGCTCGCCCTTTGATCGAAGATCTGGCCAATATCGCGCTGCTGCTGCGTGCCCGAAAGCCCCCGCGCGAGTGTCTTGTGGTGGATGAACGCCAGCCGGAGCGCCTCGCGAGCCACCGCGTGCTCGATGAGCAGATCTTCGTAAGTCTGAGGAATCGTTGTGGGACGAATCATCTTGTTGCGAAGCCGGTTGCGTACTTCGCTAGGGTCGATCTCGAAGGGAAGCCACCGCGCGATGTTCTCGATTCCCGTCTCCTTCAGGACGTTGCAGATCGAGTAGCTCATCCCCAGGTTGGCGGATACGGTTCGGTTATAGACACCGCCAAAAACGCTGAACACATCGGTCGTTGCTCCGCCGATGTCCACGCCAAGGATATTGATCTTCTCCTGGTCGGCGTAGGCCTTCATCAGCTTGCCCACCGCATTCGGCGTGGCCATGACCTCTTCGCTCGTCCACTCAAGGAGCTTGTTGTAGCCAGGCGCCTGCTGCATGACGTGCTCCAAGAACATCTCGTGGATCTCGTCTCGAGCCGGGTCCAGGTTCTCCTTGTCCAGCGTCGGCCGGATGTTCGCAACCGCCTTCAACTCGATTCCGCTGCCCAGAACCTGCCCGACCTCGTCGGTCGCATCGCGGTTGCCGCAGTAGATGATCGGCAGCTTCATGTCCCCGAACCGGGGCTTAGGGTCCGCCCGCCGCACGACTTCCGCCATGTCGATCAGGTGGCTCTTCGTGCCGCCGTCCGTACCCCCTGACATCAGGATGATGTCAGGGCGAAGCTGCCTGAGCC
>DATLGQ010000332.1:0-8030 GCA_035540435.1 Fimbriimonadaceae bacterium | reverse complement strand
CGCGCGAGGGCGGTGCCGGCGATAGCGGCGTGCCCGTGGCCGCCTGGCCTCACCTTCACTTTGGCCACGAGGCTGACGTTTGCTGCATTCCTCACCTGGAGCAGCGTACCGTCCGGGGTTCGCAACACTTTCCCTTCGAGTTGCTCCCGCGCGATGCGTTCGGCTTGGCTAGCGAGATCTGAAGGCAAATCCGCGACTTGGATCGTGCCGGCATGAGCCCCCTCCACGAGCTGTGCCTGCACTTCGTACTTACTGGATGGATCGAGCAGGATCGGATTCCGACTACCTCCGGGCTCCGCCTGGAGGCTCGCCTCCACCTGAACCTCCGACACGGAATCCACCACGAGCGGGATGTCGTCCCGCACTCGAACGCCTCGACCGGCAAGCCCGCTTTCGAGCACGGCTTTGAGCCGGTCGCCCAATACCCGGCCGCTGACGGCAGCTCCCGCAAAGGTCGAGCCCCGGAAGAGCGTCCCCGCTTCAGGTTCGATGGCGATCGACGTCACCTTCGCCTTCTGCCCGAGGCGCGCTCGGGCCACGGTCTGGCCGCTCAGACTCACCTTCATTTGCAGATTCCGGTAGTCAAGAATGCGAGCGAGTTCCTCTCCCTTGGAGACTTCGCCACTTGGGGTGAGCCGTACGGCTCCCGCTGCCGGCGCACGGATCAATGTCGTCTTCGGCTTGGGGAACCTTCCCGAGAGTGAAGCCAGGTCGCGGGCCGACACACGCAAGGTTTCAGCCGCCTGCCAGTTCCTGTAGCTTCGGACATTCTCCTCCCCGACCACGACTTCCAAGAGCGAATCGCCCTCGTTCACCTCGTCCAACTCCTCCACGTGCGCTCCCAGCACCAGGGTGTGATCTTCGGCGAGGACGGTCGTCGCGGTGGGCTCGATCTTGATCTTGTCGGCCGTGATCATGTCATCCACCGGGTAGTTGAAGGCGGCGATAAAGCCCGTCACGATGAGCAGCACCACGCCGTAACCGATGCGCTCCAGCCAGCCCATGTACCTGGCGTAAAATCGGCGCTTCCACTTGCTCTGCGTGCGCCATGAGGGTTCGTAGAGTCGTTTCATCGCGTTGCTCCTTCGGGCGCCTCCTCGGCGCGTCGGGTGAGGGCATGGTGAAGCCTCTGCATCTCGGCGTACATGCCCCCCAGGGCCAGCAGTTCCTCGTGGCGTCCCCGCTCCACCACCTGGCCCTGGTTGAGAACGATAATCTCGTCGGCGTCCTTCACCGTGTCGAGCCGGTGGGTCACCAACAGCACGGTTCGACCCGCCGAGACTCGTCGGATCATGTCCATCACTTCTCGTTCGGTGGTCGCGTCGAGGGCGGATGTCGGCTCGTCCAGGTACAGCACCCTTGCACCGGCCAAGACGGCGCGCGCGATCCCGATCCTTTGCTTCTGGCCGGCGGAAAGCGCAAGACCGGACTCGAGGTCTTGGTCCAGCCCTTCGGGCAGGCTCTCCAGCCAAGGGCCCAACTCGACTGATCGGAGAGCAGCCAACATCTCCTCGTCCGTGGCATCCGGCTTGGCCACGAGAAGGTTTTCCGAGAGCGTGCCGCCAAAAATGAAGGTGTCCTGCATCACGACACCGCACTGCCGGAGATAGCAGTCGCGGTTCAGCGATCGCAGATCATGGCCGTCGACGAGCACCTGACCCTCCACCGGATCGTGCAGCCGAAGCGCCAGACCGAGCAAGGTGCTCTTCCCGGCTCCGCTCGGTCCAACCACCGCCACCTTCTTGCCCGGCTCGAGCAAGAGATCCGCCTGTTCCAGGACTCGGCCCATGCCGGGACGTTCAAAGGAAACGCCGCGCATCTCGATGCGGCCCTCGAAGTGCTCAAGCTTCTTGGCGTCGGGCGGGTCCTTTATGGCGGGCTCGGTCTGCATGATCTGCATCATTCGCTCCGCGGAGACCATTGTTTGCCAGATCCAACACCCGAAGTTCACGATCCGCTCGATCGGGAACGTCAGGCGTCCCAGGTAGGCGATCATCGGAACCGTCATTCCCAGCGTCATCTGTCCGAGCACGACCTTTCGAGCCAACAGCACGTAGATCGTGCTCGTCTTCAGGTACGGGATGAGCTTCTGGGTGGCAAACTCGAAGCCCACGAGGATCAGGTATCCGTGTGCTGCTACCCGTTGGACCGCCACCATCGCCCTTGTATTGCGCCGCACCTCGCGCCGAACACGGCCCAAGCTCTTGATGATGTTGAAGGATGCGGCGGCCTGCAAGATGCCGGCGTCTCTCGTTTCGCAGCACCACAGCCGCCGCCTGTCCAAGATCCTCCCGTAGTGGGTGACCCAGACGAAGAGCACGGTCCAGGGGATGAGGAAGAGCAGGACGATGCCGGTCAGCACGGGGTCGACGTAGATTGCAGCCGCAAGGATCAAAGCGAACTCGACCAGCATCGTCAAGGTCGGCAGAATGCGCACTAGCATGTGCGCGATCCGGTCAGCATCGGTCGTGATTCGAAACTGCTGCTTGCCCACGGGGAGCGACTCAACGGTTTCCAACGACAGCAGCCGAAGGTGTCCGTACATCTGCCGGCGGATGTCGAGACCGAGCAGCAACTCCGTCGAGTTGTAGAGGTAGGTGCGCAGGCCAGTCAGCGCGTAAACGAGCGCCATGAGGATCGCCACGCCGGCCGCGAGCTGGAGCACATAGCCCCAGTCGCGCTCCGGGAAGCCCCGGTCGATAATGAACTTCCCGAACCAGGGCACCGTTAGGTTCAGGAGAGTGACGGAGATGTCGATCAGGCAGACCAGCCCAAGACGCCTCAAGTACGGTCTCAGGTACGGAACGACAAACAGGAATGCCTTCCAGGAGTTCCGCCGATAGTCGGCGCCCAATGCCAAGGCTTCGCGCTCGGTCATGCGGGCACCCCCTCCGTCGTCGCTTCTTCCCGCCGCTGTTCTTCCCAAAGACTTCGGTAGAGACCCGGCTGAGCAAGCAGTTCCTTGTGGACGCCGGTCTGCACGATCCTCCCTGCTTCCATCACGAGGATCCTGTCGCAGGACACCACGGCTTTCAGGCGATGCGCGATCGAGAGGATCGTCCGACCGGGCCGACACCGTTCTATGGATTCCAGCACTGCTTCCTCCGTCGCCGGATCAAGGCTCGCTGTGGCTTCATCGAGCATGAGAATGCGAGGGTTGCGCACGAGCGCGCGGGCGATCCCGATCCGCTGCCGCTCGCCGCCCGAGATCGTCATGCCCTCGCCGATCTCCGTATCGAGGCCGGACGGCTGCCGTGCGGCGAAGAGGTCTACACCCGAGAGGTGGAGCGCCCGTGCGAGCTCCTGTTCGCTTGCCCAGGGGTTGCCAAATAGCACGTTCTCGGCGATCGTGCCCGAGTACAAATAGGTGCTTTGAAGGACGGTCCCCACCTGCTCCAGATAGCTTTGGAGCTCGAGGTCTCGCACGTCGATTCCGTCGATTCGAACCGAGCCCTCTTGCGGGGCATAGAGCCGGAGAGCAAGAGCCACCAGCGAACTCTTGCCGGCGCCACTCGGCCCCACGATCCCGACGTACTGGCCGGCTTCGATGTCGAACCTCACCTCCCGTAAGGCCGGACGGCCTTCGATGTAAGAGAAGCTCACGTTCTCGAAGGTGAGCTTCCCATCGAGGCGAGGCAGCCTCACGGCGCCCGGGCGGTCCTCCAAGGTCGGCTTCTCGTCCAGTGTCTGAAGAATGCGCTGGGCAGGGACGGTCTGCATCTTGATCAGTTGGAATAGCTGAACGAAGTTCTGAAGGGGCATCTGGGCCGCCTCGAGCAGAAGGGCCGTGGCCACCCAGTCTCCCACCGTCGCCTGGCCGCGGACGATGCGGGAGGCAAGGTACACGTAGATGAGGGTGGTAAACGCCCACTTCATGCCCTGCTGAAGCCCGTTCTGCGTGAGAACCAGACCGAGCGCAAGCTGGATTCCCCGCCGGCGAGTGTTGGCAGCAGCCTTAAAGAACCGCCGGAGCTGATAGGTCGTCCGACCGAACGCCTTGAGCGTTCGGAGCCCAGCGATGCTGTCGCGCAAGACGCCGGTTTCAAACTCCGTGCGCTGCTTAAAGGCGAAGGCGGTCTTGCGAACCCGATTGAAAGCCCGGTGAGACAGGATCGCGAACGGGATCGCGTAGATCAGGAGGCAGAGGCTGAGGATCGGGTCGATCAGGTAGAGCAGAGCCGCGCCCCAAGCGACCGCGTAGATCGTCTCGATCATGAGCGGCACCGTTCGAGAAATCATGCCCATGATCCCTGGATCGAAGGGATCCACGTCGTTGGAGTAGAAGGCCATGGCGACCTCCTTGCTCTCCGGCGGGAATTGGCCCGCGGCGTTCGCGGTTTCGACGCGGTTCTTGATGCTGAACATCGAGACCATGTCCGTCGTGGCGCGAAAGAGGTGCTCGCCAGGCGTGCGCCGAGCCAGGAAGCTCATGGGCAGCCGGTGGAGGTGCTTGTAGAAGGCCATCCGCAGGTCGAACGTCGAGCGCATCGACACGTACCACTCGAGCACTTCGCGCCCCACGGACAGGAGGTTGCTGCCAAGCCAGAACGCGGCTTGGAGCGCGATGATCTTGATGACGATTGACCAGCGCTCCTCCGAAGTGAGATCGCTGGTCACCAGTGCTTGATTCGTGACATCCCTCGTAAGAAACAGCGCGAACTGCACGAGCGGCACCGAGAACATCAGCAGCGCGAGAGCGAGAAAGAACTTACTGCGGTAGGGTCGAACAAACCGCCAAAAGGCCGCAAGCACCCGAAGCGCCTGGCCGAACGTGAGATCGGGCTCTTTGCCGTCGGTCGACGTCAGGCGGGGGTCACTGAGCTTGCTGGCCATAGAACACGCTGAGGGCGGGCCGCGCAGTGAGGCACGGCCCGCTGATCGCTCCGGATGGACTAACCGCCCCGAGGATCGGGGTCTTGCAGTCGCTGAGGAGAAAGGCTATTCGCGTCGACTTGAGGGGTCGACTTGAAGAAAGTCGTGTAGGCGAAGATCGCGATGACCACCGCAACGACGGCCAGGATCGCCCACACCGCCCAACTCGGAAGCGCTTGCGACTTCATTACTGAGTCGCACCCGCCCAATAGCCCCAATAGGTCGTGTCGAACGGCATGCCCTGAGGACCGTCGCCCGCCGTCGGCGGATAGGCGCAGTTGTTCGCCTGAGCTGCGCTGGTGTTGAAGATCATGACCTTCCCCGCCGGGACCTTGCCCGCATGACTGTCGCCGAACGAGGTGATGATCTGATTGTTGTGGAACTTATTCGCCGCGATGTACACCCGGTTCCAGCGAGGATAGCTGCCCGTTGTGTTCGTCAGGTCGTTGATCACCGGGCACGCAGCCTCGTCCGTGTTGAAACGCCAGCCAAGGTTGAAGTTGGCCGGGTCGGCCGTGATCATGTACGCCGCGCGCTTGGCGATCTCCTCCTGAGAGGACATCACCCGATACGAGCGAGCGAATGTGACCGGGTGCTCCCAGCTCGACCAGCCGTTCCGGTTCAAAGTCAGGGTGACCAGGCTCTGCCAGGACACGTTCGGGTCCGTGTTGACGTTCGTTGAAACCCCGCGCATCACGTCGAACGTGATCTGCTTGTTCTTGATGTAAGGCTTCACGATCTCGTACCAGCCGGCGCGGCCGCCGGGGCTCCAAGGAGCGCCCGTGCCCGGGTCGGTCGTCGGGACCGGAAACTCGTGGGGATGCACGACGTCGTCGTAATCCGCTGAATAGATGTGGCCCGCCGTGCCGATCTGCTTCAGATTGGACAGCGTCGCCGCGCTCTTGGCCGCGGCCTTCGCCTGGGCGAAGACCGGGAAGAGAATGGCCGCCAGGATCGCGATGATCGCGATGACGACGAGGAGCTCGATGAGCGTAAACGCTCGATTCTTGGACTGCATGATTGATCCCTCTGAGGACGCGAGGCCAAGCCTCACGTCGTGTCTCCGATATAGAACTCGACCGGAAGCACCGTCAGAGACGGAACATCCTCGCCGCCGAGTCGATTGACGAGTAAGTGCACCGCGCGCTCGGCCACGTTCGACCAGGACGCGCGGACCGTAGTGAGAACTTGTGCGGGCTCCACGGCAGGCTCGATGCCGTTGAACCCCACGATGGCAAGGTCGTCCGGAACCCGGATACCACCCGCCCGGCAGTAACGAAGGAGCGCGTTCGCGCTCGGGTCTCCCCAACATACGGCGGCCGTGATCCCAAGCTCCCGCCGTCGACTCAGAAGCTCGGCCTCTTCGTCCTCGACGCGGCCCTTCCAGTCGGAAGTTCGCGCCGAAATCGTCTTCATTCCCAGTTCGCACGCCCTGCGCACGAACGCCTCTTGGCGACGGGCCGCCGAATCCGAGACGCCCGGACACGCCCGGTACAGGATCGTGCGATGGCCTCGATCGTGGAGGTGCTCCGCGATCGAACGGGAGCCGCTCGCGTCGTCTGCGACCACCGAAGGAATTCCCTCGATCGCATCCGTCATCGCCACCACGGCAAGGTTTGAGTCCCGCACCAGCTCCACCAGGGGATCGCTCGGCGCCGCTATCAGCACCAGCCCGTCGATCTTCCGGCCCGCCAGCTCCGCGAACACCTGCTCCACGCTGTAGCGATGGAACGAGTAATGGATCATCAGATCCTTTTTGCAGGCCTCGCAGCCGCGCTGGAGGCCGGTCAGAACCTCGGCGTGAAAGGGGTCGTGCGGCTCCAGGTGCCCATAGCCGAAGTAGAGCCCGAGAATGTTGGTGCTGCGCCGCTTGAGAGCCCGGGCCAGCGCATTCGGGCGATAGCCCATCTCGACCGCCGCCTTCTGAATCCGCTCGCGCGTGGCATCGGACACGCGGGTATTGGACTTCGCGCCGTTGAGCACGACCGAAACCGTGTAGGCGCTGACATTCGCCTTGTCGGCGACGTCCCGCAGCGTTACGGTTCGGATCTCAGGCCCTTGCTTCATGGCGATGACCAAACATTTGGTCAGCCATGACCAAATGTTTGGTCATCATAGCACAGCGTTCTTCCCGGCGCAAGAAGAAAATGCAGCTAGGGGTGATCAGGCCGCCGAACCTGTTCGCATGCGCCCACCCGATCGGCGTCTGGCCAGCGTCCACGGGCCGCGTCCGCTGACCAGCAAACGCGGGAAATCGGTCGGAAAACTTGGTCCGTCGACTAACAGACGCGAGAAATTGGTCGGAAAACTTGGTCCGTCGGCCAACAGACGTGGGAAATTGGTCGGAAAACTTGGTCGGTCGGCCAACAGACGTGGGAAATCGGTCGGAAAACTTGGTCCGTCGGCCAACAGACGCGGGAAATCGGTCGGAAAACTTCGTCCGTCGGCCAGAAAGCTTGGGGAATGGGGTGACAAGTTGGGTCCGCTGAGCGAGGGGCAAGGCTCGCGGCTTCTTCCCGGTATAGTCCATTCAGAGACTGCCCCGACACCGCTCGCACCTGCCGTGCCGGAGGCACGCGTAGGAGGCGGAAATGAACACGTTCGGAACGGAGCAGACCTTTACCAGCGGCGGCCGCAGCGCCAAGATCCATAGCTTCAGGGCTCTGGAAAAGCAGGGCCACAACCTCCACCGCCTTCCCTACTCCCTCCGCATCCTGCTCGAAAACCTCCTGCGATGGGAAGGCAAGGGCAGCGTGACCTCCCGGGACATCGAGGCGTTGCTGAACTGGAACCCGGCGGCAGAGCCGAGCGACGAAATCGCCTTCACGCCGGCCCGCACCCTCCTGCAGGATTTCACGGGCGTGCCCTGCGTGGTCGACCTAGCGGCAATGCGCGACGCCATGAAGCGGCTCGGCGGCGACCCCAGAAAGATCAACCCGCTTTCGCCGGTCGAACTGGTAATCGATCACTCCGTGCAGGTGGATGCCTACGGCAGCGACGCGGCGCTCATGATCAACCGCGACCTGGAGTTCGAGCGCAACCAGGAGCGCTACGAGTTCCTCAAATGGGGCCAGCAGGCATTCGACAACTTCAAGGTCGTGCCGCCGAACATGGGCATCGTCCACCAGGTGAATCTCGAATACCTCGCGCGGGTGGTG
>DATLGQ010000331.1:0-5306 GCA_035540435.1 Fimbriimonadaceae bacterium | reverse complement strand
GCCTTCAGCCCAACCAAGATCGGCGTTCCCCGAGAAGAGGACTTCGCCGGCCGCGGGGTGTACTACGGCGTGAAGGAGAAGTCGGTGTTCCAAGGCAAGCGACTGGCGATCGTTGGCGGGGGCGACAGTGCCATGGACTGGTGCCTCAACCTCTTCGACACCGCCGGTCAGATGACCCTCATTCATCGGCGGGATGTATTCCGCGCGCACGAAGACTCGGTGGCGAAGGTCAAAGCCCTTGGGATCCCGATGCGCCTGTGGGCGACCGTCAAGGAACTGCATGGAGACGGCGCCCTCACCGGGATCACCATCGAGAACACCCAGACCAAGGAGACCGAGCTGCTCGAGTGCGATGCCGTCATCGTCAACATCGGCTTCAAGTCCTCCCTCGGGCCCCTAAAAGAATGGGGGCTCCAGATCGAGAAGAACTCGATCCTCGTCGACCACAAGTACGAAACGAATCTGCCACGCATCTTCGCCGTCGGCGACGTATGTGCTTTCGACGGCAAGCTCAAGCTCATCGCGACGGGCGTCGGTGAGGCCGTCACGGCCGTCTGCGTCGCCAAGACCTACCTCGACCCGGCCGCCAAGCTCTTCCCCGGCCACAGCACCGACATGAACCTGTAGCCGCTAAACTGAGCGGCGATGTCGGAAGGAGCACGAGCCGAAGGAGACTCGTGTGGATTCGAGCACGCGCAGTCGAGGACGCTTCGAGTGGCGGCAGCGGCATGCTGATCTTTAACTCGCTCGAATGAACGGACCCTCGCCTCTCGCTGGCGTGGAGCGGTTCAGTCGCGGCTCTCCCTGTAACGGCTCCTGCTGCAGGGGCAGCCGCTGCCCGTCTCGCGAGGACTGAGAGCAGTCCCTGCGCCTGCCGGTCCTGAATCTCCAGCACGTGGAAGGGGGCAACCAAGGGCAATCTGTGCCTCTCCAAAATGCTCTTCGCCTAAAGATCCCGCCAGTTGTATGATGATGGAGAAACATGTGCCGTAGCTCTTGGGTCCAGGTTTTGGTCCTAGCCGTCGCCGTTGGAGCACTTGCTGTGGTGACCCAACGGGCTTTATCCGGGAAGAACCTGAGAACAGATCAACGATCGTTCTTGGTGATATCGGCAATGCCGTCAAAGTCGGACAGCCTCGCGTCCATCGAATCGACAGTCAACTCGCCCAACTGCCTGCCTAGCGCGTGCGGCGAGCCGCACAAGTGCGGCTTCGCCATTACTCCACCAGACTAAACGTGAGTTCCGCCTCCCCTTCCGGGGAGGCGGAACGCATGGGGGCAGCCTATGAATCGAAGATTGGCTACAGTGTTAGGGATACTGTTTGGGAACTATGTCGCCACAATCCTGATCCTGTCGATCACAATGCCCGTGCTGTCGCGGCCGAAGATTCTGATCAGTATTGCAATGGCGCACTTATCTCCGTTTGCTGAGTGGAACGGAGCTACCGTGCTGGTCCCTGCGTTTTTCCTGGTGGGCTACTTCACTTTGAAGAGCAAAAGTTCTTTGTTGCTGCGGATCGCGATCCCTACCCTAGTCTCTTGGCTCTTTGTGCTGAGCGTTGACGCACTGCACGTTTTGCCGATGGAACATGTCACATACGCTGCGTTCCTGGAACAGATGGTGTTTAGGCTCGCTCGTATCGCGATCGCCGTCGGCCTCGGGACTGTAGTAGCGGACAAACTCGACCAGCATTTGGGGTCTCTGGAGCCAACGACTTCCAGAAGACGCAGCCTGACCGGGTTTACGACCGTGGAGTTACTCGTGGTGGTCGCGATCATTCTCGTGGTCGCCGCCATTCTGTTTACGACCGCAGGGGGTGCTAAGAAGAGGTCAAATGAAGCGGTCGATATCTCGAATATGCGGCAGGTCTACATGGCCTTATCAATGTACGCCGAAGATAAGGGACAACACCCAGCCTCCCTGCTCTACCTGTCAGACTACATTCCCTCAAAGTCGCTTTTCTCCTCACCCGAAGACAAGAGGGCTGGTGAGGCGGGGTCCTATCCTGCGGACCTCTACGTGTTCGATTCAAAGCGCAGGTCCCCATTCAAGATTAGTTACGCTTACCTGCGAGCTTTCGAGAATAGCGAGGTGTGGCACCCTAGATTAAGCTGGCAAGCATTCTTGGAAGACCCGTCCGTAGGGATTCTCGCCAACGGCTGGTACCGGCCCAGATCGTCGTTTAACTTGGATCTCGGTAACGAAGCGGAGCACGGACATCTGTGCAATCCGGGGCCCATGCTCCGCATCCGCATGGACGGTTCCCTATGGCGCGCTTATCCTAGGGACGGAACGGTTGTCGGAGGCTCCATCAACGGGTTGTTTGTCGACCCATAGAACAGTCATAGATGTCGATTCCGAGTCTCGTCTCGAAGACACGACTCATCCGCGGCATATTCCCCGCCACCTACCACGCTCTTCTCAAACTGCTCGACAGCTTCTAGCGCAGGCCGAACATCGGCTTGCTGTGATCCGTATCCTGGCATACTCCACTGTCCGCTTCGGATTCCGCCTCTGCCACCGGGGTCAGTGAGGCCGTCACGGCCGTCTGGGTCGCCAAGACCTACCTCGACCCGGCCGCCAAGCTGTTCCCCGGCCACAGCACCGACATGAACCTGTAGCCGCTAAACTTGAGCGGCGATGTCGGAAGAAGCTAGCGGCTACTCGATCTCGGCGGCGAAGCTCCAGGCTTCCAAGTGCACGGTTTTGGATGAAGCCGAGGCCGTTGCGGCGGTGAAATCAGGCAAGGGCCTCCTTTGGCTGCACGTCCAGGTGATCGAACGAGAACCTGCCTTTGCCTTTCTCACCCAGGAACTGGGCTTCAACGAACTCCATGCGGAGGACGCCCTGAGCGACCAGGAACGACCTGCGGCGCATGAGGGCGACGACACCCTCTTCATGGTCGCGCCGGCTGTGCACGCCAGTGACCTAGGCTTCCACTACGTCGAGATCGCGATCTTTGTCGGCAAGAGCTTCATCGTCACCGTGGCCACTGAGGAGTCCCCACTGATCGCGGAATGGATGGAGCGTTGGAAGAAGAGCCCTCAGCTCGTAGGCCGCACCGCCCCACTCCTACTCCACAGCCTCCTCGATGCCATCGTGGACGACTACTTCCCGGCTGCCGACGCTCTCGAGGACGATGTAGATCGGCTTGAAGAGCGGATCTATCGAGGTCGAAGCAACATCGTGACCGAAGCTCTGCGCGTCAAGCGGTCCCTCCTGCAGGCCCGGCGGCAGATCACGCCTATTCGGGACGTGCTCAACGCGCTGTTGCGACGCGACGTCGCCCTGATCCCGGCGGAGATCAAGCCGCACTTCCAGGACGTCTACGACCACACGATCCGCATCGCCGAGACGATCGACATCACCCGTGACATCCTCGGCAGCATCGTCGACGCCCACCTCTCGCTGGTCAGCAACAAGCTCAACGAGGTCATGCGCTTCATGACGGTCATCGCGACGATCCTGATGTCGCTGTCGCTGATCGCGGGGATCTACGGCATGAACTTCCGGCTCATGCCCGAACTGGAGTGGCGCTGGGGCTATGCGTTCGCGCTGGGGCTTATGCTTCTGGTCGCCCTGATCGAGTACGCGATTTTCAAGAAGAAAGGTTGGCTGACTACCCGCGGTGTCGAGCGCACGTTCCGGATGCGGGACCGCCGCTAGCCCGTCGTGCTGCTCGAGGGCTGGTGGTCCGTGGTTTCGACCTTGATCGGCGGCCTTTCCTTCTCGATCACCGTCGGAGTGCGATCCTCGATCACCACCGTATCCGGCTCCGGGCGCTCGTACACGCAGCCCCCGGCCACGCCGAAAGACGCCATCACCAGGACCAGCTTCCTTCTGCTCATATGGATTGGAAGCCGGATGTGCGTCGGGCGTTCCCGGCCATTGCTTAGCGCCAGGGGCCAGCGCGGCCCGTGCCCACTGCCCGTGGATTCCCAGTAAACTCCGAATCATGAAGCTCTTCGTGGATACCGGCGACGTGTCAGAGGTGCGGCAAGCAGCCGAGTGGGGCATCCTCGACGGCGTCACCACCAACCCGACCCTCATCGCCAAGTCCGGCCGCGGCTTCAAGGAAACCGTCACCGAGATCTGCCGCCTCGTCCCCGGCGGCGCCATCAGCGCCGAGGTCGTCGCCACCGACTACGACGACATGCTCCGGGAAGCCCTCGAAATCTCCGGCTGGCACGAGCAGATCGTGGTCAAGGTGCCCCTCATCGAGCCCGGCGTCAGGCTCGTCTCCGAGCTCGCCCGGCGCGGCATCCGGACCAATGTGACGCTGGTCTTCTCGGTCTCCCAGGCGCTGCTCGCCGCCAAGGCCGGCGCGACCTATATCTCCAACTTCGTGGGCCGGGTGGACGATATGTCCGACGACGGGATGGATGCGGTGGCCGACACGGTCGCGATGGTGGCCAACTACGGGTTCAAGAGCGAGGTGCTGGTCGCCTCGATCCGCCACCCGCTGCACGTCGTGCAGGCGGTCAACGCGGGCGCCCACGTGAGCACCATGCCGTTCAAGATCATGCAGATGCTCTTCAAACACCCGCTAACCGAGATCGGCCTCAAACGCTTCCTGGACGACTGGAACGGCGCGGGCCTGAGCATCTTCGAAAAGCAGCCGGCGACGCTGTAGCATCGGCATCTTGCCCCAGGGCACATCGAGGCTCCGACGCAACCCCGGGGGGGTCGGGTGCCCATGACCCGCAACAGCCCAGCAGCCGTGCGCCATGACCGCGCCCGTAGGACGCAACCCCGTTGGGGTTGTGCGCGGTTTGGCCCCGCTACCCAGGGTAGCGGCTTCGCCGCAACCCAGGGCTTTACATGCGGAACCCCTTCGGGGTACCGACTGTCCAGCCTAAGCCCAGAACGAATGACCCAGGGGTCGACGCTATCCTTCGACGATACCCATATCAAGCAGCTTCAAAGGGAAGGCTTGTGGCTGTCTGCCCGCTTCCCAGGGCAGCGGCTTCGCCGCGACCCTGGGCTCTACATGCGGAACCCCTTCGGGGTACCGACTGTCCAGCGTAAGCCCAGAACGAATGACCCAGGGGTCGACGCTATCCTTCGACGGTCCCCATATCAAGCAGCTTCAAAGGGAAGGCTTGTGGCTGTCTGCCCGCTTCCCAGGGCAGCGGCTTCGCCGCAACCCTGGGCTTTACATGCGGAACCCTTACCATCCCGATCGAGCCGCTTCAAAGGGAAGTGGCGCGGACGAAGGGATTCGAACCCCCAACCCCCAGTTCCGAAGACTGGTGCTCTATCCGTTGAGCTACGTCCGCGCGCGGGGCTCGAAGTGTACCTACGC
>DATLGQ010000330.1:0-1850 GCA_035540435.1 Fimbriimonadaceae bacterium | reverse complement strand
GGGGAGGGCCGCCAGCTGATCTACACGGGCGACACCAACACCGAATACGACCCCACGGGCCATCTGCTGGTGGTGGTGGAGGGCACATTCGATACCGAGAAGGTGACGGCGCCGCAATACGAGTCGCTGGAAAAGGTCGTGCTGTGGCTCGCCCATGAATGGCAGGTGCCATCCGAGCGGATCAAAGGTCATGGCGATTACGCCAAAACCGCATGTCCCGGAAAGGAACTGATCCAGTTCCTGCCTGAGCTGCGACGGCGGGTCGCGAGTCGCCTGCGCCGTCCCTGATTGCCTCGCAACACGGACGCCTCCTGCGAAGTCATAGACAAGCGAACGAATTCGCTCACACGGAGGTTGTGGAATGGAACCTGTCGCTTATCACGAGGCGGCCGAAGCGGATCCGGTGGCGCAGGCTGAACTGGCAGCCAGGGCGGCGGAACTGGACCCGGAAGAACTGGGCGTGCTGAATCCCTACGGAGTCACACCCGATTCGGCGAAGATGGAGGCGAAGATGATCCTTTCACGCTGGTGGGACGGGGTGCTGGACGCCTGCCAAACCGCTTGGGGGTGCATCCGCGGGAAGACGCAGCACTGAAGGCAAGCAGCCCCTCAGACAGGCTCGCCAAGGTAGGCCTCGATCACCTTCGGGTTGTTTCTGATCTCGGCCGGGCCTCCGGAGGCGATCTCCTCCCCATGGTCGAGGACGACGATGCGCTCGCACAAATTCATAACAAAGCGCATGTCGTGTTCGATCAGGAGGACCGTCTTCCCAAACTCATCCCGTAGGCGCCGCACCACTCGGAGCAGGTCCTCCGACTCTTGGGGATTCATGCCGGCGGCGGGCTCGTCGAGGAGCAACAGCTCGGGCTCGGTGGCCATCGCTCGGGCAATCTCGAGGCGCCGCTGCATGCCGTATGGAAGGTCGGCACTGCGCACGTTGGCTACGCGGCGCAAGTCGAGCACTTGGAGCAGCTTGAGGGCCTCATCCTTCAGAGCTTCCGTCTCTTGAATGGCCGAGGGCAGATAGGCCAGAGCCGAGCCCAGGGTGGTCTTGTGCCGCAGGAAGCCGCCCACGATGACGTTCTCGACCACGGAGAGGGCCGGAAAGAGGCGAATGTTCTGGAAGGTGCGGGCTATGCCCAGCCGCGCGACCTGATTGGGGGGCGTGCCGCTGATGTCGTTGCCCTTGAACAGGATCTGTCCGGAGGTGGGCTTGTAGACGCCGGTGATGAGGTTGAAGCAGGTGGTCTTGCCCGCTCCGTTGGGGCCGATCAGGCCGAAGAGGTCGCCGTTTTGCAGGGCGAAGCTCACGTTGTTGACCGCGACGAGACCCCCGAAGCGAATAGTGGCTCCTCGCAGCTCCAGCAGAGGGGTCATGCCGACACCGCCGTCTCCGGCACCTTGCGGCCGAAGAGCTTCTTGACCCAGCTCCAACTGAACTCGTGGTGGGCGAAGACTCCCTGCGGTCGAAGCAGCATGAGAATGATCAGGGTAGCGGCGAAGATCACCATCCTCAGGTTCCCGGCCTCGAACGACGCTTCTCGCAGCGGCTGTACGAAGGATAGACCCCGAGCCAAAAGCACCTGAGCAACGACGGCAATAAAAATCACGCCGACGATCATGGCGGCCTTGCGCAGTGGAGGCCCGTGATAGTGATCTGCGATCCGCTTGACGACGTAAATGGCGGCCAGCACGGCCACGACCGCCGCCGCCAAGCTGCTGCCGGAGATGGCCGGCAGGTCACGGAGCTTTTCGGGAAGGTAGAAGAGCAGTACGGCTGCCACGGCGGAACCCGTGATCGACCCGGTGCCGCCCAAGACGACCATTGTAAGGATGATGAAGGACACGTC
>DATLGQ010000329.1:0-10177 GCA_035540435.1 Fimbriimonadaceae bacterium | reverse complement strand
TTCGAGAGCGCACGGCGCACGATCTCGTTGCGGGCCTCGGCGGGGGTGATGGGCTTGCTCATGGGATGTCTCCTTGCGTGCGTGTGTGTGTCCGTGCACGATGCACGGCGTGCCCGTGGTGGGGATCGAACCCACCCTGCGCCAGAGCGCGTCTCGCCATTTCGAGCACGGGCAACCATTGGCCTCACCTTTCCTCCCGAGTACGCGTGGCACCGTGAACCGTGGCCGCATGCCTGCGCCGGTCGGGTCGCCGGGGTGAGGGGTGGCATTGCGAACCGCATCGCGTCACGTCCTTGGCCGAGACGGTCAAGCGGGCAAGCCTCACGCATGGGTCCTGAGAGAGCGTCCCACCCGCTACTCGGCACGCGTTCCCCGAGAGTCGTCACGCCTGCGCCAAGGCGACAGGTTTGGACTCACGCCCCCGTGCCACGGCACGGGCGGGTTCAGCGAGCGTTTTGCGGGCGTCGTGCGCCCATACGCTTATTTCGTTCGGGCGCCCTAGCGCCCGGGGAACCTCCCCGCGGGATCTACCCGCATGCGTTCACTTGTCGTGGCTCTCGCTCCCTCTCGCTCGGCCCGCTCGCTCGGTGCGGCGGGACTGAGAGAATCAAACCACGGCCGTTTCGACCCCTGGACGGGGGGGGGTTTAGTCCAGCGCCGGCGGGGGCAAATAGCTGCTACGCCCAGTGCGCACTCTCCGGGAGTTTTTGGCCCACCTGGCAGTGTTGCTTTATTCCGAGGACACGTGGAGCCATTCCCCACAAGATCACTGGGGTTTCACGTGGAACACTCACCGCAACGGCGCGCAAAACGGGCAAGTTTTCGTCGTTTTCTGACCGAAGACGGACCTTTGCCGGCCTAGGCCCAAGCTTCAGCGCTCGAAACTTGGCTTCGAGGCCGAGATTCCAAGTCCCAGGAGCTCGAACGATCGTTCAGGAGCCGTAGGGAACGAAGGTTTGCTCGATCGAGGTGTATCCTGTGCCCCACAGCTCCCGTCTAGGTGAGCAGTAACCGTACTGAACCGAACTCGAGGGAGACCATGGACCCTACGACGAAGCCATCTGAAGCGCCCCGCCGAACCCTTACCAGGCGCATCGATGACGCCATGTTGGCCGTTGACGAGATGGGTATGCCAGCCGCGCTTGCGGCGTCGATCGTAATCCTCGTCGGCGTCTCCGCCGTGCTGTCGGCCCTCGTGGTGGCCCTCGTAATGGCTCCGCTCGTCCTCCTCATCCCCGGTGCGGCAGTGGTGATCTACGGCTGCAGGATCCTTGCCAAGGCCTGGAAGGCCACTCAATGACCGCCCCCGGGGCAGGTCCGTCACCTAGAGGGCCACAACCGAACCGAACCGAAGGAGCGCTGATGAACGACTTCATCAACCGGCCACTCATCTACCCGGACACCATCGCCCCCATCATCCCCGAGGACGAGCCGGTGTTCCTCCTGCGGGCGAAGGACAGGTTCGCCCCGCTTCTCGTTCGACGATGGGCTGAGTACCTCTACGAGTACGGACCGCACGCCACGATTGAGCAGCTCGGGCACCCCGCCATGTGGTGCGACACATGCGCCACCATCAAGCGGGCTCGGGAATGGGCCGACGAGATGGAGCGGTACGCCGACGAGCGCTACGGCGGCGGGAAGGTCCCCGACGTGCCCCTCGACTTCCTCGAGGCCGACCATGGATGACCTTCGTCGGGTCAAGCAGGCTTCCCATACCCTTCTCGGAAAGCACAGCGAGAATGATGCCTGGGGTCCGTACGTGGCGGCGGCAGCCGCCACAGCGGAAGAGAACAGCGCCCTGCTGGACGAGCTCTACCACGTACGACGCCGATACAACAACCTCTTGCAGTGGTCTCTCCAGCACGCGCCCGGTTTCAGTCCGGAGGTGACCTACGAATGGTGCGTGATGCACCACAACTACTCAGATGAACCTCACCGCGGCCCAATGACAGAGGCCGAAGCAAGAGAGTGGGTCCGGGAGGTCGAAGAGAGCGGGGACTTTCGCAAGGGAGCGTTCTACGTTGCTCGGCGCCTAGTCGGAGGCTGGGAGAAGGGCGATGAGGCTGATCACCAGTGAAGAACCAGGGCCAGAGTCGCCAGAACTTAATGGAGCGCATGAGAATCCTCCGTAGGTCTTCACCATGCGCTCATCCGTCGACACGATGCGTTCACGGCGACGAGGTGAACCGCAGCGGCGGCATGCGGGCGATGTGCCTCGATTGCGGCAGGTACCTGCCTCACCTGCCAGACGAGTGTTCGGTGACGGGCGCACCGCACGACCACTCTTCCCGAGAGTACGAAGCAGAAGCAGGGCTCACCCCTGAAGCCGAGGCGCTTTTCCTCCAGGAAATAGCGAAGAGGTGTGGACTATGACCCATTCGGTCAACCCGAGGCTGGCGGCCGCTCAGGCCCGCCGCCCCTTCGCTAACGGCACCGAAGCCGGCGCCTGGATAGACAAGTGGTGCAACCACTGCGTCCACGACCATGCCTTCCGCGTTGGCAGCGGCCCCGGCTGCGAGCTCATCGGCAACGCCACGCTCGTCGACTTCCCGACCGGCGACAACCCGTGGCCCGAAGCGTGGCTTCCCGAACCAGATGACGGCACGTTCGCCATGCCTAGCCGGCTGGCGTGTCGGAAGTTTCAACCATGCAAGCCCTGCGGGGGAGATCCAGCAGGGAAGGAGAGGGCGCGCCGCATCGATGCGGTGGCGACCTACTGGGACCAACTCGAGGACCCTGAAATCGCACTTCAAGCCGAGGAGAGGTTCATGCAGGAGATCGCAAAGCGATGCGGAGTCAAGGAGAACTAGACGTGGCACGACCCAAGGATCCATCTCTGGTTGGCTCACGAGCCACCAATGTTCGTCTCCCCCGGGATCTTCACGACGCGGCGATCGCTCGAGCCCAGGCAGAGGATCGAACCTTCTCTCAGCTCGTGCGCGTGGCCATCCGCCGGTACCTCAAGGAGGCTGACGATGCCTGACCACTCCGACCTGCGCCGCCTCGCCGAGCAGGCCACCCCCGGACGCTGGGAGGCCGTCTGCGCCGGCAACGTGCATTGGGGCGTCCGAGCTCCCACCGTGTGGGCCAACATCGGCGGCCGGACGGTCGTCCCCTCCTCGTGTGGCCGAGACGGCTTCGGTTACGGGGCCGCCGAGGAGGACGCTGCCTTCATCGCCGCCGCAAGCCCCGACGTGATCCTCGACCTGCTCGACGAGAACGACCGGCTGCAGTGGGGCGCCTACGTACTACACCGCCTGTGGGACACCGAGGCCGAACGGGACTACCTGGCCTGGGCGCTGTTCTTCACCGCCGCCGCTCGCCAGCCCCGAGGCGACATGACCACCTACCGCATGCCAGACCGGTCCCTCGTCCTCGACGAGTTCTCCTACGTCGGCGACCTGGACTTCTTCGACGACGCCTGCGTCACCCGCCCCCTCGACCTTGTGCGAGAGACGTGGCGGCTCGTCGCATCCGAACCGGTCACGTACACACCGCCGGGATGGAACCCTGAGGAGGAGGACGACGATGCCTGATCACCACCACGCCGTCACCCTCCAGGTACAGGCGATGCACACCCGGGCGCAACTGGCCGAGGCCCGTGCCGAGCGGGCCGAGAAGGCGCTGCGCCGACTGACCAACGTTCACGCCTGGTTCGGCCCGTGCCGAAACGTCGAAGCTGAGCGAGATCGTCTCGCCTGGGCGCTGTTCTTCACCGCCGCCGCCCGCCAACACGAGCACCGCCAGGTGGTCGACTGGCTCGTCAACGACCTCGACTACCCGATCGACTGGTCGACCCCGGTGCCTCGTCCGCCCGTGTGGCTGCGCCGAGCCATTGAGGACGCCTGGGTACGGCGAGACGGCGGCGCCTGGTCTGACGACGACATCCGCCAGACCGTCGCCGAAGAAGGAGGCTGGGCATGACGTGGAACTACCGGGTGCTGCACCGCCCCGAGGACAGCCTGACCATGTGGCAGGTCATCGAGGCGTACTACGACGACGACGGATCCATCGAGGGCTGGTGCGAGGCCGCCGCCCTGATCGGTCTCGACCTGGACGACCTCGCAAACGAGGCCCGAGCACAACTGGCGGCCATCGAGGCGGCCATCGCCGACCTGTCGCTGGTGCTCACGCCCGACGACCTGCCGCCCGCCCCTGGGTCGGCAGCGAGCTCGCCTTCAACGCCCAGCACACCGACCAGCACGACCAGCACGGACAGCAATGCCCCGTAGGCGGCGATACCGGCCGAACTTTGACACACTCGAGCCCGCTCTCAACCCTGCGCGCTGCTGGCACTTGGGGTGGAAGGACCGGCTTGCTTGGAGGGTCTTCAGTCTAATCGCGCACAACGACGTGGCATGCGTGGCCTGGCAGTACTACCGAGACGGTCGACGAGCAGAGACGGTGACGTGGGACTTCGGAACCGGCGGAAGAATCGACTGCCACAAAGTGCAGCGACGCTGAGCACGACCATGGGTCGCCGCAGTAGTCTCAACGGGTCGAGCAGGGTGGGATGAAGGAGCCCGCCCCTTCAGGGGAAGAGTGACTAGATCCATGGACAACAACCCGAAGTCTTTCGAGGAGAAGGCGGGGGAACTGATCAGCCGACTGGTGGCCCGCATCCTCGTCGTAGCCGTAGTGATGGTCCCGATCTACGCCCTAACTCAGTGCGACGGCCCGCGGGATCCGATGGACGACTTCAACTACCAGATCCACCGGCCGTAGCGCTCTGCTGGCGAGCCGCCTAAACTGCGTCCTCAACTCCAACCGAACCAAACCACCGGAGACGAAGCATGAGCCTGCCTCCCGGCCGCAGGAACCTCGGCGCGATGCTCGGGTCCTCAGTCTTTCGCATCCCCCGTGAGGAGTACGACCTCACAATCGATGCTCTGCTTGAGTCAGCAGCGCGTCGATTGGGCCTCACTGTCGAGGAAGCGTTCTGCGCCTACGACAACAAGCTCCTAATGAACACGATGGATAAGCTGTGGCTCGCTGATCTGATCACGCTCTACCGTTCGGCTGCCGCAGAAGAGGCAGCTCTTGGGGAGCTGGAGGCTGAGTTCCGTGCAGAAATCGCTAGGCGATGCGGGGTAAGCGAATGACTTCCCGCAGCACGCTGGTTACTTGCCTGGCGGACTACGTCTGGTGTCATCAATGCAACGTCTGCTGGGTCGAGGACGCTCAGGTGCCCCGATGCGAGAATGACAGCCATGTCCATACTGGGGGTCGCACTGTCGATGAGGCGCTGACCGCCCAGGTGGCCACGGACGGCTTCGGGCGCGTGTACTACAGAGCGAGTGACGAGTGGATTCCAGACGCTCCTCCGCCTACAGATGCGGCGGTCACTCAGTTCCTGCAGGAAATCGAGCGACGATGCACGCCGAAGCCGGTCGAGAGGAGTCAGATGCAGGCTGTCACGGACCTCATCCAGCGGGGCCTCGAGCGCCTCGGGCGCGGAGGGCAGTCTCGACTCGCTGAGCAACTCGGAGTGAGCAAGTCAGCCGTGTCGGACTGGGCTAGGGGTCTATCCATTCCAACGATGGATCGCTGGAACGACATCGACCGGATCCTAGGGCACGAGCCCGGAACTCTCCGGGCCGCCGCCGGCTCAGATGCGCCAAGCCTTCTTGACCGTCTCGAGCACCTCGAGGTGATCTGTGCTCGTCTCGAGAGCAAGCTCGCTGAACTTAGCGCGGCGATGGGAAGCGGAACGCTCTGATCAGCCTTTTGCTCGCCCTGCGTCCACCCCGCAGCGCTTGGCGATGTCCTCTACGAAGCTCGGGTAGAGGGCTTCCTGAGAGTCTGGAAGTCGGGTGATCTCTCCGGCGAGCTCCCAGAGGCATTCGACGCACGCATGGACGTTCGTTCCCGACAGGTAGTAGTAGCTGATCCCGCCACAGAAGAAGCAGTTGTCGTTGTCGTTCGAAGGGGCAGTGAACCGCGAAGGGGCAGTGAACGCAGAAGTAAGCGGCTTAGCCCTGAGCTTCGGCTCCTTCAAGAGGCGAACGTTACCTGTCATCAAGCGTTCCTCCGAACCTCTTCGCGCAGGGCCTGGACGGCCTTGGCGTGGAGCTGGCCCACACGACTCTCGGTCACGCCCAGGATGACCCCAATCTCGCTAAACGTAAACTTCTCCTTGTAGTAGAGGGTTAGCACCATCCTCTCTCTTTCTGGAGACGTCGAGATTTGCTGAGCAAGCTTGAGCTGCATCTCTTCGAGGTCAGGGGATGTGCCGAAGAGGGAATCGGACCCCGAGCGGGCCTGTGCTTCGGCCCACACCTCTTCGCCGTCTTCCTGCAGCATCTCGTCGAGGGACACAAGTCCGGCTCGGGAGAGGTCGGCAGCGAGTGCCTCGACCTGGCTTTCGGGAACCTTGAGCTCAGCAGCGATCTCGCTAGTCGTGGGGGACCGCATCAGCTGGTGCTCGAGCTTCGATGTTGCACGCTTCAGTGCTGTAGCCCGAGCTCGCAGCGATCGGGGAGCCCAATCGATCGCTCTGAGCTGGTCGATGATCGCCCCGCGGATGCGCTTTGTGGCGTACGTCTCGAACTTGACCTTCCGGTCGGCCTCGAACTTGTCGATCGCATCGATAAGGCCAAATACGCCGTATGAAGCCAGATCGTTCTGGTCGACAGAAGAAGGCAGTCCAGTCCCAAGACGATGTGCGACGTACCTAACTAGGGGTAGGTACCGCTCGATCAAAGTGTCGCGAGCAGCACGATCGCCAGTCGACTTGTAGCTCAGCCAGACAGGATCGTCCGAGGGATCCGTGACGACTGAGTCCTCATCCGTGAACCGCACCACAATAGGCTAGCCTTTCTCTTCGTGTTCAAGATTCGGTCGTTCTTCAACTTCGGGAACGCCCTCCGAGGCCAACTGACCTCTGACCACGGGATCGATCCCGCACGTCTTCCTGATGTCAGTCCAACCGACTTCGTTGACTACATCAGGTGGGTGGAGAGCCGAGAGGGAGTCGTTGTGATCCTTCCCAGGAAATTCTCCGGAGCAGGCGACTCGACACTCAATGACCGCTGCTCGGCTGTGTTGGGCATCCTGGAAATGAGCGATGCCGTACTGTCCTGGGACACTCAGGATCAACTCCACATCATCATGGATCGCTACGGAAGCAAGCGCCGATTGGTAGTCGATGCCGCTGACCTCGAACTTCAGGCACTCAAGCAGTCTCTGCTCTCTAGGCAGGAGTGAAGCACTCCTCGCAAACCCACTCGCCGTCGACCAGCCCGATGAGGTCGCCCTCCTCGATGGGTTCTCCGCAGTTACACCTGCCCGGGTATCTCGCTGCGATCACACGCTCAGCGATCTGCGTGGGTGGAGAGGCGAGCCTACGACAGAGGGTGCAGGTGCCGGCCAGCATGCCGTGGATGCACTCAGTAAGGGGCATGTTCGATCCTCACGCCGGCGTCCTCTAGGTCCCGGATGGCCTTCACGGCCGTCTCGGAGGAGACTGCAGCCGTAAGGTCGAGCAGCACTCGAGTCTGGAAGCCCAACTTCGCTGCGTCTAGCGCCGTGGCTCGGACGCAGTAGTCCGTGGCGATGCCGCAGATGTCGACGGTCTGGACGGGGATTAGCTGCCGCAGGAAGGTCTCCAGCGGCGCCGAGCTCAAGGCTCCTCTTCCATCGAAGCCCGAGTAGGCCGCTTCGTACTCTCCTTTGAGGAAGATGTCATCGAACATGTCGATCACCGGGTACAGGTCCGGGTGAAAATGGCAGCCGGTAGTCCCCGCGACGCAGTGAGGAGGCCACGTGTCGACAAAGTCTGGCTCCTCAGCGAAGTGAGCGCCAGGCTTGACGTGAAAGTCCTTGGTGGCGACATACGTGGTGTAAGCGGAGGCCGCAATGAAGCGAGCCACGTCTCGAGCAATCTGGCTTCCGCCGGCGACCGCCAGAGCGCCGCCTTCGCAGAAGTCCTGCTGGATGTCCACAACTACAAGTGCGCTTCCCTGCATTCAACGCTCCGTGAGTGTGCTGTTTCGGTTAGGTATTGTTGAACTGCTTCGGCATCGCCGGTTGCCTTTGCTGGGTCGTCGGACAGCTTGACGCAAGGCAATCCGTTAGCCTGTACCGGCTTGATCACTACGCTTGGAGGATCGACGCCCATGTCGTTTGTCAGGCCAGTTCCCCAACCGAAGCGCACGCTGGTTTCACCGCTGAACCTAGCGTGCAGACGAGACATAGAAGGCAAGTCGAGTCCATCGGAGAAAATGAGGCGCTTGGCGTGAGTGGGAACGCCAACTGCTTGCCAAGCGTCGAGGATCCATTGCCCCACCTCGAAGGGGTCGCCGGAGTCCTGGCGGACCGCCGGCCACCTGGCAAGGAAGTCCGGGGCCACGTCGCGCAAGAAGTGAAGCGTTCCGAAGGTGTCCGGGAGTAGGACGAGCCAGTCGCGGTGGGCGAGGCCGTACATCTCCTCCCAGCGGCGAAGCACGTCGACCTGCGAGTCGACCAGGGATCCGGAACGGACGGCACCGGACACCATGTGGACCTGATGTGCCATCGTGCCTAGCGGACGCAGGTCGAACTCCTTGGCGAACTCAACGTTCGATGTCCCGAGGAGTTGGTGACCGACCTCCCCGACGAGGCGATCGATGACGTAGCGCTGCCAGCCTCTGGAGTAGCGGCGGCGCGTGCCGAACTCCATGAAGCGCAGATTCGGGCTCGCACCGAGATCGTCAATCTTGGCTGCTAGGCGTCGCTCCCCCTCTCGCATGCCGGTCAGGCTCATCGAGTAGGTGCTCGAGACCAGCGCCAGCAGAGGTGTCTCCCAGAAGATCGCATCAGCCCAGGCGCCCTCGTACTCAACTCTGAGCGAGTCACCCCGTAGTTCGACCAAGACCTCTGGGAGCTCGTGATCGGAGGCGAGCCACGCCAAGTAGGCGGCATCGAAGCCCAAGGTGCCCAGGTAAAGGAGGTCCTGCGCGGTAAACCGCTCGCATCTCATCACCTCGATTTCCTCCGACACGAGCCTAGAGAGGACTTGGAGCACGGGTTGCCCTAGTCGCTCCAAGCGGCCGTGGCGATCGCGCAGCTCGTAGCGAACCCGCACGTCGGGGTAGTGACGCCAGACGAACTGGCCCATTGTGAAGGAGTAGAAGTCGTTGTCCAGGCGGCCCACTGGCCCACCATGAGGCTCGTTCACGAGCCCACCGCGTTGGCCTCGATCCAGCGCTGCACCTCCCTCGCTACGGGCGGGCCGAGGCTCATGGCGCTGATGGCGTCGAAGCACTCGCCGCAGCAGATCGACGCCTTCCCGGAGTCCCTGTGGGTCACGGGGCGGGCCATGAGCAGGTCGTGGTGCTCGTAACGGCGCAGGCAGACGTGACAGTTTCCGCTCGGCCCCAAGGGGATGTCGCCGTGCCGGTTCTCCCACTGGTCCTTGCAGACAGGGCAGAACTGGTCCTGCTCCTCGCCCAGCCGGAACATCGCCCGGTAGCCGAAGTCGCCGTCGCCGATCACGGCTGCGCTTCCTTGTAGACGGCGTCGAACTCGGCAGCGTCGAAGATTGGGCCGTTCTCCCCGTACGCCCAGTGGTCAGGGTCGTCGGGGGTGAGGATCTCGACGGTGCAGCGGCCGCCGTCCCAGTCGATGACTTGGAGATACCAAGTGGCGCCCCTTGTGTCCCTGATCGGGATCGGGTTGGTGCGGGATCGACCGCTCACGACGCTTCCTCCACTGGCTCATAGGTGGCGGCGAAGACGTCCGGGTCGCACGGGTAGAACTCGCCCTTCACGCCCCGGATGATCCAGTCGCCAACGTCGGCTCGCATCGGCCCTTCCAGTGTTGGGATTACGCCGTAGGCCGGACCAGGGTCCTCCTGTTGGCAGATGATCTGCGCTCCATGGGCATCGAGCCAGCGCCAGACATCGCCGCCCCTTCCGTCGTTCCACGGGGCTGGCGGCAACAGGTCGAGGTAGCTGTGAATCCGCACGGCTTCGATCACGACCGGCTTCTTCCGGTAGCGGTCAGGCACGGTCGGCCTCCGGGGTGCTCGTGTGGCGCTCTGCCGCTGCGAGGACGTCGGCTATGGCCGCACTTGCGCGCGCCGTGCCGGCGGGACGGCTCCCCTCCCACGGGACCATCGCCGCTGACCGGGGCAGGTACAGCGGATGCTTCGGGTGCCCGGCCTTCGTCGTCCCGAGGCACACCACCGGGACTAGGT
>DATLGQ010000328.1:0-2483 GCA_035540435.1 Fimbriimonadaceae bacterium | reverse complement strand
GATACTCCTTGCCAGGCAGGAAGCGGGGCAGTGGCTACTCCGTTAGGACCTTGACGAACGCGCGCTCGCGATCCTTCGCCGCGACCGCGCTCACGACTGAGCGAATGGCCGACACAACTCGCCCACTTTTGCCGATGACCTTGCCGATGTCCTCTTGCGCACAGTGGACGTAGAAGGTGCGGGTTCCATGGTCCTCTTCCTCTTCGATCTCGATCTGGTCGGGGTTCTCCACGACCGACTTGATCAGGTGCTCGACGAACGGCCGGTAGCTCATTCCTGGTTCTCGCTTGCGGGTGCTTCCTCGGCCGGCGCGTTTTCTTCGGCGGGAGTCTCCGGCGCGGCTTCAGGCTCTGCTTGGGGAGCGGCTTCCGCTACTGGGGCGGCTTCGGCTGCCGGCGCATCCGAGGCTGGCGGGGCGGCCTCTGCAGCCGGGGCCGCGGCCGAACCGCCGGCCGTGGCGCCGGCCGCTACCGGCTCCATCACCGACTTCACCGACATCGCGGAGGTGCGCTTGTCGAGGAAGCCGAAGTTCTTGCGGGCGTTGGGCCGCTGAGCGAAGTACTCCTCCAAGATGCCGACCTTGTTCAGGAGGTAGGCGGTGGTCTCGCTGGGCTGGGCGCCTTGGAGAAGCCAGTGCAGCGCCCGATCCTTCTTGATCTCGATGCGCGTGGGCTTGACGAGGGGGTCGTACGTGCCGATGATCTCGACGAACTTCCCGTTGCGTCCGGCCGTGCTGTTCGCGACGACGACGCGATAGAACGGCCGGCCCTTCGTCCCCATTCGACGCAGTCTGATCTTTACCACTTGTGTTTTGTTGCTCCTATACTTATCGCCGCCGCCCGCCGCGTTTCATCATGCGACTCTGCAGCTTCGAAATCTGCTTCATGCTGCGCCTCATCTCGTAGAGCTGCTTGATGAGAGCGTTCACCTGTTCGACGTTGGTGCCCGCTCCCGCCGCAATACGCTTCCGGCGCGAACCGTTGATTATATCCGGATTGGAGCGCTCCTTTGGGGTCATGGAGAGGATGATCGCCTCGATCTTGTTGACGTGCCCGTCGTTGATGCTCTCGAGCGCTTCCTGAGGGATCTGCGAGCCGAGGCCGGGGATCATCTTGAGCACGTTCTGCAGCGGACCCATCTTCCGCATCGTTTTGAACTGCATCAACATGTCGTTGAAGTCGAGGTGCCCGCCCTTGATCTTGCTTTCGAGCCCCTTCGCCTCCTCCTTGTCGATGGCGAGCTCGGCCTTCTCGATGATGCCGAGAATGTCGCCAAAGCCCAGAATCCGCTGCGCCATGCGATCCGGATAGAACTGGTCGAGCGCCTCGATCGCTTCGCCGATACCGATGAAACGGATCGGTACACCGGTCGCGGCTTTCACCGACAGCACCGCCCCGCCGCGGGTGTCGCCATCGAGCTTGGTGAAGACGGCCCCGCTCACCTGCACCTGCGCGTGAAAAGCCTGCGCGACGTTCACCGCTTCCTGACCGGTGGTGGCATCCAAGACCAAGAGGGTTTCTTGAGGCTTGACGGCAGCCACCACATCCACCAGCTCCTTCATGAGGGGCTCGTCCACCTGAAGACGGCCGGCGGTATCGACGATGAGCACGTCGAGCATCAGGTGACGCGCCCGCTCCAGCGCCTCTCTCGCGATCTGCGCAGGTTTCGTCCCGTCCGTCTTGGCATAAACGGGAACGTCCACTTGTTCACCGAGCACCTGGAGCTGGGTGATCGCCGCCGGCCGCTGAATGTCGCAGGCGGCGAGCATGGGCCTTTTGCCTTGCTTCTGGAGCCACTTGGACAGCTTCGCGGCAGTGGTGGTCTTGCCGGAGCCTTGGAGGCCGCACAGCACCACCACCGTGGGCGGGGAAGGTGACCAGTTGAAGCGGGGCGGCTCGCCGCCGAGCAGCTCCGTCAGCTCATCGCGTACGATCTTGATGATCGTCTGGTCTGCCGTCAGGCTCTCGAAGACACCCTCGCCGGTAGCTTTCTCCTTGACGGATGCGATGAAGCTCTTGGCAACCTGGAAATTGACATCGGCCTCGAGCAGCGCGACCCGCACCTCGCGGAGCATGTCGTTGACGTCGCTCTCGCTCAGCCGGCCCTTGCTGCGCAGCCCACTGAAGATCCCGCTCAGCCGCTTGGTCAGGTTGTCGAGCATGAGCCTGTGAGTGTACCGGGATCCACGCTGGTCCAGGAGTGGTTCGACATGCTGAGGTGTCGTTGCCCTGGACGTAGGTCATCGACTTGTCTGGGCTCTCAGCGTGGTAGCCTGAGCTGCCATTCCAGCGGAAGCGTGGCTCGGCCGCAGTTCCGATCTTCTCAAGCACTGAACCGTACGGCTTGTACTCGTACCGAAGCACCTGGGCGCCTGAGGAGTCGATAACTCCCGTGACGCTTCCAAGAGCATCGGTCGCGTAGTCGCGGCGTGAGCCGGCAGTGGACTCCGCCAAGATCTCTCCGTCAATGCTGTAGTAGTTGGT
>DATLGQ010000327.1:0-5178 GCA_035540435.1 Fimbriimonadaceae bacterium | reverse complement strand
AGACCCGTATCCGCTTGCTCTCCGAGTTCAGCGTCGCCCTCAAGCTCGCCTGGCTGATGGCGATCGTCCTCAGCGTTCTCTGCGCCGGCCTCACCGGGCGCTGGCTCCAGGTGCAGGCAGCCCGTCAGAACGTGACGGCTCTGGTAGCAGTGATCGTCGGCCTTGTAGCTGTTTTGGCGGCCTTCGCCGCCATTCGGTGGTGGGAGCACCGGCATCGCATGAAGCTGTTGGGCCTCATGAACCGGCTCTCGTGGAACATCGAGAACGTGGGCGTCACGCTCGTGGAGGAGCCGCCCGCTCGAGCAGATGACGCCGGCGGCTATGTCAGCTGACGAAGCCTGTGCCAATCAGCCTCCCCGCCGCTGCTCCCCGCCTTCCTGCTGTCGCACCTGCCAATCCACCGTCTCGATCCGATCTCCCACCTGCACCCGAATCTTGTAGGCGCCCACAGGGATGTAACGCGGTCGCTCGACCTCGTAAGGGTCCTTCAAGATCTCCTCGGCCGTGGCTTTCGGCCGCGACTTCGGATCGGCCGCTCGGGGACGAGCGGGCGAAAGCTCCGTATCGAGCTCCACGAAATTGAAACCCCTCACGAGATCGGCCTCAAATGTTTTCAAGCTTTTGCCGCTCGAATCGACGACCTGTACCGTAGCCTTCGCCGGTCGGGCCGACCACACCTCGATCTGAACCTTTGGGGACTCAGGCAGCGAGGTGTCCCACGGCTGTCGCGGCCGGTACTCCAGATTGCCCCGGGTCCAGGGCTCGGGAGCTGCTACCTGCAGTTCCTTCGAACGAAGCTCGGGCGTGACCTTGTACACCTGCTTGAGCGGTAAAATGAAGACGCTGCGTGCATGAGTGGCGATGGCCAGTTCCTCTTCACGCGGATGGATCGCCAGATCGTGTACCGGCGTTCTCGGGATGCCGCCGTGCAACGGCTCCCACATTCCGCCACCGTCGAAAGTGACGAAAACTCCCAGGCCGGTGCCGACGTAGAGAATGTTTTTCCGGCGAGGGTCCTCACGGATCACGTTGATTTGCTCCGCCGGGAGGTTCCCCACGATGGATGTCCAGCTCCTCCCGTAGTCGGTGGACTTCCACAGATAGGGCGCGAAATCGTCCTCACGGTAGCCGTTCTGCGCCACGTAGAAGGTCGCTGGATCCCACTTCGAAGCCACCACCCGGGTGACCCACTTGTCCGGCGTCGGGGTAGGGATGTTCTGCCAGGTCGCGCCGTGGTCACGAGTGATCTTCACGGTGCCGTCGTCGGCGCCCACGATCACGACTCCAAACTTGAACGGGCTCTCTGAGATGTCCTTCAGCGTCGAAAAGGGCACGTCCCCGTTGGGCCGGTTCTTCGTCAGATCCCCGCTCAGGTCTTCCCAGGTGCGGCCCTTGTCGAGCGAGCGGTGCAGCTTCTGAGACCCCAGGTACAGGATGTCCGGGTGATGCGGCGAGACGATCAGCGGAGAAACCCAGTTGAACCGCAGCGCCGGCTCTCCAGGGCGAGGCCTGGGACGGATCTGCCAGCGTTCGTTGGTGCGCAGATTGAGCCCCGAGTGATTGCCGAACTGCGACGCAACATAGACGATGTCGTCGTCCTTCCAGTCGAACGCGACTGCGCTGCCGTCTCCGCCGCCGATCGAGCGCCATCCAACCCTGGAGTAGCTGCCGGCGGTAAGGGAAGAGGGCCGAACCCAGTTGCTGGGGCCTAGCAAGGTGCCGTTGTCCTGAAGGCCCCCAACCACGTTGTAGGGCGTCTTGTTGTCCAGCGCGATCGTGGTGAACTGCCCGACCGGCACATTGTTGATGTGCCGCCAGCTTCGCCCATCGTTCGCGCTCAGGTAGAAGCCGCCATCGTTGCCGTTCGCCTGCCGAGTTGGATTGCGCGGGTCGAACCAGTAGGCGTGATGGTCGACATGCACTTCCCGCGCAATCTGGGACCACGTCTTGCCTCCATCCTTGCTCCGCAGCAGGATGGTCCCCATGATGACCACGTCGTTCTCGTCCCGCGGGTTGACCGAGATCCGTCCGCAGTAGTAGCCCAGATGCTCGCCCATCAGCCCCGCATGGGTGCGTCGCCAGGTGCGGCCGCCATCGTCCGAGCGATACACCTCCGAGTCGACGATTTCATTCGAGAAGACCTCGGCGTTGCGACGCTCCATCTCCGCCGCGACGTCCTCCAGGCTCATCTTGCCTTCACGGAGCCTTGTCAGCACGTCCTCAACCTTGAGTTCCGCCGGCAGATACCGCTGAAAGAAGCGGCCGAGAACCGCTCGGTCCACCTGCAGGAACTGCTCCCTGTTCATGAGCTTGAACCGACGCGCCGTCAACACTCCGCTCGGCGTGAACTCGTCCCGGTTGATCGTGTCGGGGTCTGGATTCTGGTTGTCGACGAGGGCATAGACAACGCCTCTCTTCGATC
This sequence comes from Fimbriimonadaceae bacterium, assembly GCA_035540435.1. Taxonomy (GTDB): domain Bacteria; phylum Armatimonadota; class Fimbriimonadia; order Fimbriimonadales; family Fimbriimonadaceae; genus DATLGQ01. The sequence goes on along the minus strand of DATLGQ010000327.1, from coordinate 2,756 downwards.
GTGCGGTCGCGAGGCCAACGCGTCCCAAGTCCCCCGTCGGCAGGCCCGTTGTCAGCCGAGTCCACGTCTTGCCGCCGTCGCTCGTCTTGTAGATGCCGCTGCCCGACCCCCCTTCTCGGAAGTTCCAGGCCCGCCGGTCGCGCTCCCATGCGGCGGCATAGACGACCGCCGGATCGAACGGGTCCATGGCGAGATCGATGACGCCCGTCAGATCGTTCAGCTTGAGGACGTGCCTCCAGGTGCGGCCGCCGTCGTCGGTCTTGTAAACCCCCCGCTCGGGGTTGGCCGAGTACAGCGCGCCCACCGCCCCAACCCACACGACGTTCTCGTTCCTCGGGTCGATGAGCACCCGCCCGATCCGGTGGCTCTCGTGCAGGCCCATGTTCGTCCACGTCTTGCCAGCGTCCGTGCTCTTGAACACGCCGGTGCCGCTGTAGCTCGTGCGCTGCGAGTTGTTCTCCCCGGTACCGACCCAGATCGTTTCGCCGCTGCGCGAGACTGCGATGTCCCCAATCGCGAAAGCGCTCTCGTTGTCAAACCGCGGCGTCCAGCTCTGGCCCTCGTCACTCGTAACCCAGAGACCTCCCGTCGCATAAGCCACGAACATCAGCTCGGGCCGGCCCTCCGGACTCTCGATGTCGACCACGCGCCCGCCCTGGAAGTCCGGGCCGATGTTGCGCCAGTGGATCTGGCTGAACGGGCTCTCCGCCTCCATCCTCAGCCGATGCTCATACGCCGCAAGCCGAACGGCAGCCGGCATTCCGCGGGTAATCGGCGCGTGATGCTTGGCATGCTCCTCGGACTTGCTGGGCGGATTCTTGAGTTGCCCCTGGCTGAGCGCGAGTACGGGTAGGGCAAGAACTGCGAGGCACTGCATGGGTTCAATTGTAGCCAGCCCGGTGCGGCGTACAGCCGTTGACGTCGTGCCGGTGGCACTCGTTACGCCAAGCGCAACTGCCAACTCGGCGCGAACGGGACGATCTGCCCCCGTAAACCGACCAGCCAGTAAGAACACCGGGAAACCTGATAATTCTACTGGGATGACCCGGTAAAGAAACCTGGAAGAAGCATCCCCGGATGATTGAAGTCTTGGCCGCTCGGCGTTAAGCAGCGGCAGAGCGTCTCACGGAGGATCGCATGTCTTTCAGAGTTAACACCAATGTCACCGCGATGAACGCGCTGCGAAACCTCGGCACTACCAACACCGAGTTCAGCCAGTCCATCAGTCGACTCTCTACTGGTCTACGGATCAACCAGGCAGCGGACGACCCCGCCGGCCTCATCATTTCGGAGACCTTCCGCGCCCAGATCAGCGGCCTCGAGCAGGCCATGAAGAACAGCCAGGACGCCATCAACTACGCCAAGACGGCAGAGGGCGCCCTCGACGAAGTGAATCGACTCCTGCGCGACGCCCGCTCGCTGGCCGTCGCCAGCGGCAACACCGGAGCCCTCACTGAGGCTCAAGTCCAAGCCAACCAGTCGCAGCTCAACTCGATCGTCAATTCGATCACCCGAATCGCGCAGCAGACGCAGTTCGGCACCAAGAAGCTGCTCGATGGAAGCGCAGGCGTCTACGCCAGCGTTACCAGCGGCGCCAACATTGCCGCCATGACCTTCACCGGCACCTTCAACGGCGCCTCCCTGACCACCAATTCGATCGTGACCATCGATATGGTCACCTCAGCCGAACGCGCGTCGATCACAGGCAGCCGAACCTTCGCCCTTGCCACGACCACCGTCGCCGCCGGATCCTTCACGATCAATGGCCGCACCTTCAACACGGCCTCGACCGACACCATCGCCGACGTCGTCGCTCGCATCAACAATGCCAGCGACAGCACCGGCGTCACCGCAAATTGGACCGCCGGGCAGGGCGTCGTTCTGACTTCCCGCGAGTACGGGCTGCAGGCCAAGGTCGATCTCGCCGACACCAGCGGAATCTTGCTCAGCGCCGCCGGCACCCTGAGCGACCTGGGCGTGGACGCAGTCGCCGACATCGCTCTCGATACCAACGGTACGGATGCGGGAGGCCTGGTGACCGTCACCTTCGACAAGGGCGCCGGGCTGACGCTGCGGGACAACTACGGGAACGCCTTGACCCTTACCGAGAACGGCAACCTGAACATGGCTGCCACTTCGGTGGGTCAGATCAACGTCGGCGCGAGCCAGTTCCAGATCGGCGCCAATGCGGGCCAGACGGTCAACTTGTCGCTTGGCAGCTTTGCCGCGGAAGAGCTCGGCAAGGGCATCGTGTCCGGCAAGAACCTCTCGAACCTCGACCTCACCAACGCCTCCGGCGCCACCGACGCGCTGAAGGTCATCGACAAGGCGATCTCGGATGTGGCGACCTCGCGCGGCCAAATCGGCTCGTTCCACCGCAACATCCTGGAATCGAACATTCGCTCCCTCGGCGTTGCCAAGGAAAACCTCTCGGCCACCGAGTCCACCATCCGCGACACCGACATCGCGATGGAGATGACGAACTACACCAAGCTGCAAATCCTGCAACAGTCCGGCTTGTCCGTGCTCGCGCAGGCCAACGCGGCGCCTCAGGCGGTCCTGTCGCTACTCAGAGGCTAATCATCCAATAGGGAACAGGCCCTTGGGCCGCTCCGGCATCGTCCGGGGCGGCCCCTTCTTCGTTGCGAACGATCACAATGCAAGTCGTGAATGTCTTCATCTCCGCCGACATCGAGGGCGTGACGGGCCTCGTCGCCTGGTCGCAGTGCGGCAGGCCCGACGGCAAGCACTACGAC
>DATLGQ010000326.1:0-3844 GCA_035540435.1 Fimbriimonadaceae bacterium | reverse complement strand
GTGTATCAGCTCTCAGCCCCGGGAGCGTGGTGACTGCGGGCTGAGGATGTCACCGCTCCGCAGGTCTCGTGAATCGCCTCGACCCGTGGCGGGTCGAGGCATGGGGCCGGGAGGTTCGGGCAAAGATGCCGTCGCCTAATTGGCCAGCCGCCAGCCAGCATGTGGACGGTAGATGTCCGGCTAAAGCCGGTCGGGCCATCTTCGGGCTCGGATGGACCCACCGATAGGCAGTCCGGTGGTCGAAGACGCCGGGGCAATAGCCCCGATAGACGGCACCGCAGATCGGTGCGGGATTTAATCGTCAGGCCGGTGACCTGCAGGTTCTGCGACCCCGGCCGGGGTCGTGGGTTTTGGGAGCCTTTCCCGGGGTCTGCGACCACGAGTTATGGATCTGTCACCGCTCCACGGTCGATCGCCTCGACCCCCGGTGGAAGTCGCCTCGACCCGAGGCAGGTCGAGGCATGGGGGCAGGGGGTTCGGGCAAAGATGCCGTCGCCGCGACCCGTGGCGGGTCTAGCCATTGGGGTCGCAGCCTCGACCCGAGGCGGGTCGAGGCATGGGGTTACCGCACGTTGAAGTACTTGGCCTCGGGGTGGTGCACGATGACGGCGCTCGTCGACTGCTCCGGCACCAGCATGAACTCCTCGCTCAGCTCGATCCCGATATCCCCCGGCTCCAGCAGCTCGAAGAGCTTCGTCTGGTCCTCCAGGTTGGGGCAGGCAGGATAGCCGAACGAGTAGCGCGCGCCGCGGTACTTGACTCCGAAGAGGCCCTTGACGTCCTCCGGCTCCCGATCGTCGATCCCTAGCTCGATCCGGATCTGGCGGTGCCAATACTCGGCCAGCGCCTCCGCAGTCTCGACGCCCATGCCGTGCACGTACAGGTAGTCCTGGAACTCTCCACGCGCGAACAGCTCCCTCTCGTAGGCCGAGACCTCGGACCCCACCGTAACGATGTGGAACGCGACCACGTCCGGCCCCGTTCCGACCGGCCGAAAGAAGTCTGAGATACACAGCCGGCGCCCATCCCGCTGGCGCGGGAAGGTGAAGCGGAGCCGCTCAGACTGTCCGTCCTCGTGCCAGACGATCAGGTCGTTGCCCTCCGAGTTGCAGGGGAAGTAGCCCCACTTGACGCGAGGCTTGAGGACGCTGGCGAGCTCGCGCTTGTGCCTTTCGAAGACGGGCGCAGCATGCTCCTCGAGGTACGCATTGAAGCCGACGTTGTCCACGCCTTCCGGCCGCTTGAACTGCCATTGGCCCCGCCACAGCGCGGTCGTGTTGATGTACTTGTAGATCTCGAAGAGGTCGAACTTGGTGTGCTTGCGGGCGCCGTAGAACGGAAGCTTGGGCGGCTCGACCCGGCGGTCGACATCGCTCGTGACGCCGTCGAACACGTAGAGCTGGGGGTCGACGACGCCGACCCGATGGGAGGGGAGTCTCTGGTTCACCGGGTCTGCGTCCGCTGGTTCTTGTGCGCTAGCTTCGTCCAGGGGCGGGACGCCCCTGCCATTTCCCCCACTGCCGAGCTCCTCCATCAGCCGCAGGCCCTCGAAGGCGTCCTGCGCGTAGAAGACCCGGCCCTGGTAGATCGCTCGCAGGTCCTGCTCGACGTAGCCGCGGGTGAGGGCGGCGCCGCCGAGGATGACCGGATAATGCCAGAGGCCCCGGTCGTTGAGCTCCAGCAGGTTGTCGCGCATGATCAGGGTGCTCTTGACCAGCAGGCCGCTCAGCCCGATTACCTGGCACGCGTGCTCCTGGGTCTTGTCGATGATGTTGCCGATCGGCTGCTTGATGCCGATGTTGACGACACGGTAGCCGTTGTTGGAGAGGATGATGTCGACCAGGTTCTTGCCGATGTCGTGAACGTCGCCGGCAACGGTGGCCAGCAAAATGGAGCCCTTGTCGGAGCCCTCGACCTTCTCCATCAGGGGTTCGAGGAATCGCACGGCGGTCTTCATGACCTCGGCGCTCTGGAGCACGAACGGGAGCTGCATCTTGCCGGCGCCGAAGAGTTCGCCGACCGTCTTCATCCCGTCCAGCAGGATGTCGTTAATGATCTGGAGGGGTTCGTAGGTTTCCAGCGCGGTGCCGAGGCGAGCTTCCAGATTCTTCTTGATGCCATCGATGATGTGCTTCTTGAGCGCATCCTCGACGCTCAAGCCTGCGAACGCGTCCGCTCCAGTCGAAACGGTCTTGACGTGCTCGAACTTCGCCATCAGGGCCAGGAGGGGGTCGTAGGTGCACACGACCTCCTGCGGCTGCTCTTCGGCGGGCATGGCAGCAGGATACCTTTGAACCTGGAACGGCTCGAACGGGGCTACTTCTTGGCGATCGGCTGACGCCGGAGCTCCAGGGCCGCGCCGTACAACCTCTCGTACTCGCGCGCGCTGACCGACCACCCGAAGTCGCTGCGCAGGGCCTGTCGCACCATCTCGCGCCAGACAGCGGCACGCGTGAAGGCCTTGTGCGCTCGCTCAGCTGCGCCTACTAACGCGCTGACCGATCGCGTTTCGAAGACGAAGCCGTTCTCGCCTTCGAAGATCGTGTCGGCCAGCCCGCCGGTGCGACGAACCACCGGAATCGTGCCGTAGCGTAGCGCGATCAACTGTCCCAAGCCGCAAGGCTCGAACGAGGAAGGCATCAAGAACAGATCGCTGCCGGCGTAGATTCTCTGAGCGAGCTCGACGTCGAATCGCTCGATGAAACGAAGATGCGCCGGATACTGCTCCTGCAGCCGCCGGAATCGCAGTGCCAACAGGTCGTCGCCGGTGCCCAGGACCACGAGTTGCGCCGGGAGCGCGAACAGCGCCGGCGCCGCTTCCAGCAGGAGGTCCATTCCCTTCTGGTGACTCAGCCGGCTGACGACGCTCATAATGGGCGCGCCGGCGCTGGGTTTGAACCCAAGCTCCTTCAAGAGCGCCTTACGACACTCCTTCTTGCCGCCGGGATCGTTCGCGGAGTAGTTGGCCGGGATGCGCGGGTCCTGCGATGGATCGAACTCTACCGGGTCGATCCCGTTCAGGATGCCTCGCAGGCGCCCGGCATGAGCCAGATGGGCCATGAGCCCGTGAAGTTTGCAGCCGTACTCCTCCGTCTGGATTTCCTGCGCGTAGGTCGGACTGACCGTGTTGACCATGTCTGCATACACGCAGGCGGCCTTCAGGAAGTTGACGGTCCCCCAAGTTTCGAGCTGGTGCATGTTGTAGAGGCTGTGGGGCAGGTTCAGCTTGTCCAGTACCTCGGGTCCGAATTCGCCTTGGTAGGCCAGGTTGTGGATCGTGAACACCGAGGCGGTCTGCCGCCATACGTCCCGGAGTGACTCGCGCATCAGGACGGGGACGAACCCGGTGTGCCAGTCGTGGCAATGGACGACATCCGGGATCCAGCCGTAGGCTTCGAAGCAGCGGAGCACGGCCTTGGAGAACCAGAGATAGTGATCGCCGCCGCTGAGGTAGATCGATTCGCTGCGGTCGCTCTCGGTGAACCATTCATCGGTGCCGATGAGGTAGGTGGGCACATCATGCTGGATCCGGCTCATGTAAGTCGGCTTGCTCCAGACCGGGTTCAGCGCGACGTCGAGGTCGGCGACGACGGTTTCGAACTGGTGTCGAGGGTCCTGTGCGATCATGCGATAGGCCGGCATCGCCACCCGTACATCGAGCCCGATCTGCCGAAGAGCCCTCGGGAGCGACCCCGCCACATCCGCAAGTCCACCGACCTTGGCAAAGGGAGACACCTCCGCCGATACAAACAGAACCTTCACCGACACCCCCGCTCCTGACGGCAGGACCGAGTAACCTTCCCGGCCCGCCGCCAGTTTCTGCGCCGGCCCATGCATTTCATCC
>DATLGQ010000325.1:0-5551 GCA_035540435.1 Fimbriimonadaceae bacterium | reverse complement strand
ATTTTCTCATCTGGATCCCTCTGGTCTTGCGGCTCCCGGTCGAGGAGCAGGGTGCGCCGGTGTCTTGGCGCCGACAGATGATACCAGGTGCCGGTTGCCGCCTACTCGCGCTTCATGGCCACGATCAGGCCGTCGCGGATGGGCACCAGCGTCGTGATCCAACGAGGGCTCGTCGTGATCAGGCGAGTGAACTCCCGGACTCCCTCGGTGCTCTCGTGGGTGTCGCTTTCGTCGAAGATCCGCCCGTGCCAGAGCATGTTGTCGATCATCAGAACTCCGCCGGTTCGCAGTTTGTCCTCGATCAACGGCAGCGACCCGGGGTACATCTGCTTGTCGATGTCGTTGAAGATGAGGTCGAAGGGGCCGTCGCTGTCCCGCAGCACCTGGGTGGCTTCTCCAACCGTGTAGCGGACGATCTCGCCGTATCCGAGCCTGCCCAGATGGTCCCGCGCCCGCGCCGAGAGCTCCTCGTCCCACACGACATGGTGCACCTCGCCGCCCCCGTTTTCCTTAACTGCACGGGCGAACCAGGCTGTGGAGTACCCGTACCCGGACCCGAGCTCGAACACGCGTCTAGCCCCGATCATCCGGGCGAGCAGATACCCGAGGTTGCCACTGGCGGGCCCGACGATCGGGAAGTCCCTTTCCTTGGCGTACGCCTCCATCCGGGCCAGCTCCTCCGTTCTGCTTGGAACGAGGTCGTCGAGGTACTGCGTGAGGCGAGGATGGAAGAGCTCCATCGCCGCATTGTAGCCGCACCGCCAGGCTCGGGAGCTCCGGGCACCCAAAGGTAAACTCCGCCCTCACCCGATGGACCTGCGCCAGACCCTAAACCTGCCCAACGCCGACTTCACGATCCCGATGAAGGCCAACCTGCCCTCACTGGAGCCGTCGGTTCTGGCGCGGTGGAACGAACTGGGCATCTATCACCTGATTCAGGAAGCCAGGCGCGGAGCCCCGGCTTTCGTCCTCCATGACGGGCCGCCTTACACGAACGGGCCGATTCACCTGGGCACGGCGCTGAACAAGATTCTCAAGGATTTCGTGCTCAAGTCGCGGACACTCATGGGCTATCGAGCCCCCTATGTGCCGGGCTACGACAACCACGGACTGCCGATCGAGCAGGCGGTGACCAAGAAGTTCGCGGCCAAGAAGGAATCGCCAGACGTGGTGGCCTTCCGCAAGGCATGTAGAGAGCATGCGACCGAATGGCTGCAGGTGCAGAGCGAGCAGTTCCAGAGACTCGGCGTCTTCGGGCTATGGGAGCGGCCGTACGCCACCATGGATTTCCGGTTTGAGGCGGAGATCATTCGGGTGTTCAAGCGCTTGGTCGAGCGGGGCTATGTTTACAAAGGTTTGCGGCCGACGCTCTGGAGTCCAACCTCTCGCACCGCTCTTGCCGACACCGAGATCGTCTACCAGGAGCACGTTTCTAAGGCCATCTTCGTGCGGTTTCCGCTACGCGAAGATCCGAACCGGATGTTTGAGGACGTCCCGAACCTGCACACGCTCATCTGGACCACGACCCCGTGGACCATTCCGGCGAACCTGGCGGTCGCGTTTCACCCGGAGCTGGAGTACGTGGGCGTCAAGCCTGCTGGCGGGGACGCGACGTACCTTGTGGCGGAGGCGCTGCTGCCTCGGCTCGCCGAGACTTTGGGATGGGCCAACGTGCAGGTGCTGAAGCGGCTGCAGGGCATCAACATCGACAAGGCGATCTTCCGGCACCCGATCTTCGATAGGGATTCGATGGCGGTCATGGCCGGCTACGTCACCACCGACGAAGGAACGGGCGTCGTCCACACCGCCCCCGGGCACGGTCGCGAGGACTTCTACACCGGCGTCGAGCATGGCCTCCCCATCCTCTGCCCGGTGGACGAGCGAGGGGTTCTTACCGACGAGGCAGGGGAGTTCTCGGGTGTCTTCTACAAAGACTGCGACAGGGTCGTGGTGGATCGCCTGAGAGAGCTGGGGCACCTGCTGCACGTCAGCGACTATGCCCACAGCTATCCGCATGCCGAGCGCGATGGGCAGCCGGTCATCTTCAGAGCCACCGAGCAGTGGTTCGTGGGAATCGATCACGAGAGTTTGCGCCGGAAAATGATGGGGGAGATCGAGCAGGTTCAATGGTTTCCCGCCGGCGGGCAAAACCGCATCGAGGCCATGATTGCTAACCGGCCCGACTGGTGCATCTCGCGACAGCGCCCCTGGGGCGTGGGCATTCCGGTCTTCTACGGCAGCTCCAGCCGCGAGCCAGTGCTCGATCCGGTGGCGATCGAGTCAGTTGCCCAACTCGTCGAGCGAGAGGGTAGCGACGCCTGGTTCGCCAAGGACCCCGCCGAAATCCTTCCGCCGGGATACCGACACCCGCAGACGGGCGAAACCGAGTTCACAAAGGAGACCGACGTCCTCGACGTCTGGTTCGACAGCGGATCTACCTCGCTGGCGGTGCTGGAGGGGAACGTGGAGCCGCGGTGGAAAGAAAGCTGGCCCGCCGACCTGTACCTAGAAGGGTCGGATCAGCATCGCGGCTGGTTCAACTCCTCCTTGATTTTAGGCACCGCGATCAAAGATGGGGCGCCCTACCGGCAGGTCGTCACGCACGGCTTCATCATCGACGAGACGGGCATCAAGATGTCGAAGCGCCTCGGCAATGCGATCGAACCGGAGGATGTGGCGCGCCAGTATGGGATCGACGTGCTTCGCTACTGGGTAGCCAGCGTCGACTATGCGAACGACGTCCCATGCTCCGACGCCTTGCTCAAACAGATGGGCGAGGCCTACCGGCGGGTGCGCAACACCCTCCGCTTTCTGCTGGGCAACCTGTACGACTTCACCCCCGGGCCCATCTTGAGCGAGGGCGGAGACGAAGAGTACATCGAGGAGCTGGATCAGTGGGTTATCGAACGGGTGGACCTACTCACTGCCGACTGCCTAGATGCCTACGCGCGTTACGACTTCGGCTTCGTCATCAACGCGATCCACAACTTCTGCGGCGAAGATCTTTCCGCCTTCTACCTGGACGCGATCAAGGACCGGATGTACTGCGACGGCAAGGATTGGCCTAGCCGGCGATCGGGCCAGGCCGCCTGCCACTACGTGCTGGTTCGACTGGTCAAGCTGCTGGCCCCGATCCTGTGCTTCACCGCCGAGGAGACCTATCAGAAGATTCCGATGGCGGTAAAGCTCGAGAGCGTGCACCTGGAGACCCTGGAGGCGCCAAGCCAACAGCGCTTGACGATGATCCGGGGTTCGGAGCGCGAGGCCAGGTTCGCGGAACTGCTGGACACCCGCTCCGGGCTCTTCGCCGCCTTTGAGCGATGGAAGGCGGAGTCGAATGTAAAGGACAGCCAGGACGTCGTAGCGACCCTTACGTTGGCGGGAAACGATTATCGTCTGGTTCGCTCGTTCAGCGACGAGGAGCTGGCGCTGCTCTTCAAGATGAGTTGGGTCGAACTGAGTGAGGGACCCGAATCCTACAAGTTCCGCCCAAGCGTGTATCCGGTATGCCAGCGAAGCCGTCTCCGCAGGCCGGATGTCGCCGAGGTCGACGGCATGTTCCTTACCACGCGCGACCGCAGGGTGCTCGGCCTTTGAGTCAGTCGCCCGCGGAGAGTCCGAGTTCCGGCCAACTTGAGCCCGAGTCGGGTGCTGCGCTGGAGGCGCCACCGAACAGCACGCGAGTCTTCTGGATCGTGCTGATCTCCATGCTCGCGATCGACCAGCTCACGAAGTGGTGGGTCCGCGCGAAGCTGGCGGAGACCGAGTCGATCGGGCTGCCGTGGCCCAACGTCTTCGAGATCAAGCTGGTCTACAACGAAGGCATCGCCTTCGGCATGTTCCAAGGCTTTGGAGTGCTGCTCGCGCCCATCGCGATCGGCATCGCGGTGATCGCCGCCAGGTACAGCATGCGCCACCCACACGAGTCGCGATGGATCCATGTAGGCATGGCGCTCCTGGCGGCGGGAGCGGTCGGCAACCTCATCGACCGCTTGGCCCTCGGAAAGGTCACCGACATGTTCTGGCTGCGCCTGGGTCACATCACCGGCGACCGCCTCTCCGACTTCCCAGTTTTCAACGTGGCGGATGTCTGCATCACGGCCGCAGCGGTTCTCTTGATCCTCAAGTGGGCCGGCGAGACGAAGCCGAGGCCTGCGGAACCTGCACCCGAGGACATCCCACCGGCTGACGAGGAACCAACGGCTCCCCCGTAGAGTGTTGCTTGTCCGCTACCTTTTCTGTTGCGTCAGGCTGAACCAATTGCCGCTATCGTCCTTGAAGATCGCTTCGGTGCCGTAGAACTGCTCCTTCGGAGACTGGAGGAACTCGACCCCCTTTGCAGTCAGGTCCTCGTAGGTCTTGTGGATGTCGGAGGTGCCAAACACTCCGGCCCCCATCTTTCCGTTGCGCACCAGATCGCGGACGGTATCAGCGGTCGTCTGGTCCCAGATCGTTCCAGGTGCAATGGGCATCAAGGTGATTTCAAGGTCAGGCTGGCCGGGAGGCGTGACCGTCAACCATCTGAAGTCGTCCCCAAACTTTGCGTCCGTCTTCACCTGAAAGCCGAGCTTGTTGACGTAGAAATCGTAGGCCGAGTCTTGATCGAGCACGAAGATCGGCGTGTGGGACATGCGTTGGATCATGGCGATGCCATCGTATCGCATCACCTGACGCGTTGGCTTCTTCGATATTGCGCTTCTCAGCGGAAGGACCGGTAGCAGGCCGGCGTGGACTTGAGCTCCCATAGACCGGGTGTTGCGAACACGCGCCTGAAACTGCCGGGTGATACGCCAACCTCGCGCGAGAAGCGCGAACTGAAGGTGCCGAGGCTCTCGTATCCGACCGTCAGGCACACATCCGTAACCGGATCCGTGCTCGACCTCTGGATGTCCTTGGCTCTCTCCATGCGCAGCCGGGTGAGGAAGGCGTGCGGGGACTCGCCGAAGGCTCGCACGAACAGGCGCTGGTAGTGGAAGGGCGAGAACCCGGCGTGGCTGGCGGCCTCGGCGAGCGAGAGCCGTCGATCGAGATTCGCAGCGAGCCACTCGCGGTTGACGCTCAGCAACCGGAACGTTTGGTGATCCAGTAAAGGTCTTGGCGCCCTTCGGCACATCGATCGTTTTTCCTTCATGTGCAAGCAGCTTACGGGATGAACAGGGCTGGCACAAGAGGCATGCATCGCCGGTCGCGTGGCAGTGGACGAATCTTCGCATATCTCAAGAGCCGGTGCCAGTAGACCCGATTGCCCGAAGGCAGTTGGTATAATCAGCCCTCGCTCGCCGAAGGACAGTCCCCGCAAGGCGGGCGCGACTTGGGCCCGGCGCAGTTTGGTAGCGCGTCCCGCGGAGCGGAAAGGTCGGGCGAGTTTTATAGTGGTTCTGGTCGGGGCGTGGCGCAGTTTGGTAGCGCGGGCTATGTCCCTGGAGTTGGTGTAAGAGCGTTAGCGATCCGAGGTTCGGCATCGCGTGGTTCAGCCACCCCGTCCCTTGAAGTTGATGAGACGAACAAGGAGAACGGGAATGGCTAAGGAGATTGTAACGCTGCCGAGCGC
>DATLGQ010000324.1:0-5770 GCA_035540435.1 Fimbriimonadaceae bacterium | reverse complement strand
CTCCAAGATCACCTGGACCCAGGTCGAAACCGGCAGCGCCATCACCTGGAAGTACCCGAGCGTCGTGCTCCAGGGCGACGATTCGATCGGCGAGTTCTACAGCGTGGCCCTCACCGCCAACAAGCAGCAGGCCGACACCGGCACGAAGATGATCCATATCGGCAAGAACACCCGCTCGACCATCGTATCGAAGGGCATCTCAGCCGGCAATGGCCAGAACACCTACCGCGGCCTCGTCAAGGTGAACCCCGGCGCCGAGAACGCCCGCAACTATTCCCAGTGCGACTCGATGCTGATGGGCGACCGCTGCGGCGCCCACACCTTCCCTTACATCGAGGTCAAGAACCCCACCGCCACCGTCGAGCACGAAGCCAGCACCAGCAAGATCGGCGAGGACCAGATCTTTTACTGCAATCAACGAGGCATTCCGACGGAAGATGCTGTAAACATGATTGTGAGTGGCTTCTGCAAGGAGGTCTTCCGAGAGCTTCCGATGGAATTCGCAGTGGAAGCGCAGAAGCTATTGGGAGTAAGTCTTGAAGGTTCCGTGGGCTAGAACTGACACGGCTGAGAGCGCAGGCATCAAGCGCATTCTCGTCTGTGATGATGAGCGCCACATCGTGCGGCTGATCCAGGTGAACCTGAGGCGCCAAGGTTACGAGATCGTGACCGCGTTTACAGGAAGGGAAGCACTGGACAAGCTCTTCACTGGCGGCTTTGATCTCGCGGTGGTGGACACAAGACTGCCCGACATGACGGGCCGAGAGGTGTTAGCGGCGATCAGAGCCAATCCAGAGACGGCGCACCTCAGGGTCATTCTTCTGGGAGACCAAGAGGATCGAGACGATGACGAGTTGGGGCCGCCACCGGACATGTTCCTAACCAAGCCGATCAATCCTATCCAGTTAGTGGGCTGGTGATGGAGACTCGCATGCTCATGGGCGACCGCTGCGGAGCCCACACCTTCCCCTACATCGAGGTGAAGAATCCGACGGCAACGGTGGAGCACGAGGCGTCGACGTCGAAGATCGGAGAGGATCAGATCTTTTACTGCAATCAGAGGGGGATTCCGACGGAAGATGCTGTAAACATGATGTGAGTGGCTTCTGCAAGGATGTCTTCCGAGAGCTTCCGATGGAACTCGCAGTGGAAGCGCAGAAGCTATTGGGAGTAAGCCTTGAAGGAAGCGTGGGATAGCTACTACCCGACCGATCCGCGCTCGCTTCAAATGAAGCGAGCGCAGGAGTTGGGTGTCGCGTTTGTGGATCTGGACCGAATCACACCCCCCATCTCAGCCTTGGTTGCCATTAGTGCTGCGCAGGGCAGCCGATACAACGTCGTTCCCCTCAAGAGAAAGTCAACCGTTATCTACGTGGCAGTGAGCCAGTTGCGGAGCAGCCTTGATGATCTGGAGCGGGAGATAGGCTTGAAGGTCGTTCAAGTCCTCGCTGTGCCGGCCGAGGTGGAGAAGGCACTCGACCAAGGTAAATGGTGGAAACGGGCGTGATTGGGGAATCCACGCTCACGGGCGACCGCTGCGGAGCCCACACCTTCCCCTACATCGAAGTCAAAAGCCCCACCGCCACCGTCGAGCACGAAGCCAGCACCAGCAAGATCGGCGAGGACCAGATCTTCTACTGCAACCAGCGCGGGATCCCCACCGAGGATGCGGTGAACACGATCGTCTCCGCGTTCTGTAAAGATGCTTTCCGCGAGCTGCCCATGGAGTTCGCGGTCGAGGCTCAGAAGCTGTTGGGGGTTATTCTAGAGGGGAGCGTGGGCTAAGCAGTGGGGCGACTCCGCGCCTGTCTCGCCGCAGCACCGCTCGCCGTAGCGGTGATTTTAGCTGGATGCCGTTCGCCTGACGGAGCGGAAGCTGTGGCCGAGATCCAAGAATCTCATGTTAAGGCGAACGTTCCTGCTGCACCGGAGTTCGATTCGCTCCTAAAGCACGAAATCTTCTCCTACCTGAGCACCGCCGGCTTCAAGGGAGATACCGTGACAGTGGACCTCCTTCGAAGAGGTCCGACTCAGTCCGGCGTTTCGTGGCCAAAGTATTACGTCTGGATCCAGCTGATGAAGGGCAATCAACCAGTCGTCGCTGGCGCGGCCCGAGTGGCCGCAATTGACCAACAACGGTTCGAAGTTACTGACTTTGTCACAGCGCGCCAGATCAAAAAGGATCCTCGGAAAGTTGCTCAGATCTTTCCGGCAGCGCTCGTGGCAGCCATCAAGGCGCGTGCAAAGCTGTGAGGACGGGGCGCGAGAGCTGCGGAGCCCACACCTTCCCCTACATCGAAGTCAAAAACCCCACCGCCACCGTGGAGCACGAGGCCAGCACCAGCAAGATCGGCGAAGACCAGATCTTCTACTGCAATCAGCGCGGCATCCCCACCGAAGACGCCGTAAACATGATCGTCTCCGGCTTCTGCAAGGAGGTCTTCCGCGAGCTCCCAATGGAGTTCGCCGTAGAGGCCCAGAAGCTCCTGGGGGTGAGTCTGGAGGGGAGTGTCGGTTAGAGCTATGAGCGCAATGAAGCGAGAGGTAAGCGTCACGTGGTACACCGACCCGGAAGAGGCTGCCGCAGACTTGCGAGAAGAGCATGAGCGCATGCTCCCTGATCAGAGGGTCGCTGAGTGCGTCCGCCTCATGATACAGGCGGGGGGATGGGAGGAGCATGGACGACTTGCGCGAGTTGCTCGAATTGTTGCGGTCCCATAACGTCCATTTCCTCGTCATTGGGGCACATGCGCTGGCGTTCAACGGCTATCCACGGGCAACGAAGGACATCGATCCCTGGGTCCGCAAGGACAATCAAAACGCAGAGCGCCTCGCGCGGGCTCTCAAGGAGTTTGGCGCGGACATTGGCGCCTCGGGGGCCGTGAAGTTCGCAACGTCGGATCGTCAGATGATCCGTCTCGGGGTCCCGCCGCACATGGTGGACGTGCTGAACTTCGCCGGTGCGACCGAATTCGAGGAGGTGTGGGAAGGTTCGGTGGAGGGTGAACTCCTCGGCATTCGGGTCCATTACCCCTCCAAGACTGCATTGATCGAGATGAAACGAGCGGCCGGCCGCAATACCTGCTCGATATCGCGAAGCTTGAGCAGGTCAAAGAAAGAACTTGATCTTCTCCGGCTCCTGCATGCTCAGAAGGGGCGATCCCCCAGCAGCGACAGGAGCTGCCTGGCGTTCTTGATCGCGTAGCCGTCGCGGTCGTTGTTGAAGTACACCCAGGCTCGCCGCGCTCCAATGCCCCGTATGCGATCGGCCCACACGGTCAGCTCATCAATGGTGTAGTCGTGGCGATACCACCGGCTCGTGCCGTGAAAGCGCGCGTAAATGTCGTCGGCGGTTCGGACCAGCTCGTCGGGAAGGCGTGGCCCGCTGCATGAGCAGAAAATGATGCCGCGCTTCTTGAAAGCGCGATACACCTCCCGGTTCCACCAGCTTCCGTGGCGGAACTCGACGACATTGCGCCGTGCGGGATCGAGCTGGCTCACGATGGCCTCGAGGCGCTCCGTGGTGAAGGCGAAGCTAGGCGGGAGCTGAAACAGGAAGCACCCGAAGCGCGAGCCGAGCAGGTCCGCGATGTATCCGAAATCGAGGACCAGTTCTTCCGTCCCTTCAAACTTCTTCACGTGGGTGATCAGCTCGGACACTTTGACCGTGTAGACAAAGCTGCCCGAATGCTCGGCCTGCTGGATCCATGTCTTGACGCTGGCCAAGGTCGGCCATGAGTAGAACGGCGCGTTCAGCTCGACTGTGTCGAAGGTCTCGGCATAGTGGCGGAACCAATCCGTTCGAGGAAGATCCTCCGGGTAGAAGTTGCCACGCCAGTGCCAGTAGAACCAACCGGAGCAGCCGACGTGATACTTCTGGGATTGCCACGGGGCAGGGTGTGCGGCCCTGACGACTGGGTTCTGCAGCCGCGCCTCGTGCATCTTGGCGGCCCGCTCGTAGCTGGCGTGACGCTGCCGCTCGCGTTTTGCCTCGCGTGCCAGTCGTCGCAGTCGCCGTAGCTCGGCGTCGGAGTTGCCCTGTTCTCCTGAGTTCATGTCCAGCCTCTATCTGAGACGACGAGTCTCTAAGGGGTGAGGGAGGAGCGCAGGGCACCTGCCCTGCATCGGGGTCCCCAGGCCTCCCGGCCTGCGGCAGTCAGACCTCGCGCGCGAGCCGCTCAGCATTTGCGGGGAAGGCGGAGCTGAAGCAGAAGTGGCGGGGGTCCTCCACGAGCTTCGCCTTTACCGGATTCCACTCCACGTACTGCACCGTTCGCTCGAAATGCTCGGGGCTTCGAATGAGCCGGTCGAAGACCTCGATCTGCCAGAACCGCCCCGAGCGCTTCAGGATCCGGTTCGCCTCGCGAGCCGAGTACGACTTAACCGTCCGCACGACGGTGGAGAGCTCCTGCCCCGGCAGAAGGGTCAGCACCGCGTGCACGTGGTTCGGCATCACGACATAAGCGTGCAAGCGGTAGCGCTTGCCATGGCCGAACCAGAGGGTGTCCTGGACCGCCCGCGCGACCGGCCACGACTTGAGAGCCGCGGACCCGTGACCGGCGTCCAGGAGCAGGTCGGCGGAGCGCATTCTCGCCCGGCGCCGCTCCTCTTCGGGCAGCGCCTCGGTGTCGGCTAGAATCTTCGCCCACGCGCCAGGCGGGATGGCGTCCTCGAGTCGCCACGTCAGGAACTGCGTCGCCTCCGGTACGTCGAAATGGGGCAGGTACCCTCTGGTGTAGTAGCGTGGTTCGCTCATTAGCTTGTATACCCACAGGGCAGGAGCCCTGTGGACCCGGAAGCAGAGCAGGTGCTCTGCGCTCCATCCTGCTCTGCGCTCCTCTCGGCTCTGACTCCTTTAGAATAGCGAGGCGAGTTATCGGAGCTGATGCTGGCCATGGTTACGCAACATGAGCCGAATGCCTGAGTACCGTGTTGTGGCACGTCCGGTCGCTGAAGAGGACGCCGTGCATGCGGTACCCCGCCGATGCCGGGAAGATGGTCGCGGAGTTCTTTCGCAGCGTCGGCTAGCGGCGTTGCACCAATGTTGAAACCACCGAGCTCCATGTCAGGCGGTGATCGAAGCGGATCGACCCATATCGGATGGCGAAGGGAATCTGCTCTCCATCACGGCTGCGGTTCCGCTTGCTACCAGAACCGCCACCACGGCCGCCCCGGCTCGTTATCGGACTCGTCGTCGTCCGCATCGAGTGCCTCGTCGTAGGGGCTACAATCCACCAGTCCACGGGCGAAAGCCTCGAAGTTGGGCGCGACGACGAGAGGCTCCCCCACGTCGCCCTCTGTCTCGACGTGCGCGACCTGCGGCTCACCTTCGGGCCCGCACGCGCGGTAGTCGAAGACCAGGAAGTCGTGGCCGCCGGAGGGCGTGTCGGCAAACACGACGACTCCCGGTAACTCGGCGCCCCTGTCGGCCAACTTGTGCCGCCGGGGCCCCTCGATTCCCCTGGCATGACCCACTCCCCAGATCGTCTCCACGCGGACGTGGTCATCGGCCCACGAGTTCGGGCTGTCGGCCGGGAAGCACCCTCGACGCGGGTAGCCGCCGTTGCGGATCCGCAGCAAACGGAGGTACTCGGCGGGTAGGCGCACCCCCAGCGTTTGCTCCGCCGCCCGGACCATCTCATCCGTCAACGGCGGCCCGCTGGATTCATCCACCACATCGCTCCAAAAGTCGTTCATAGCCGCACTCCTACACCTGAGCGCCTGCCGTCGGACCTCTTTGTGCACGCTCTGGGCCCAGATGAAAGTATAC
>DATLGQ010000323.1:0-5277 GCA_035540435.1 Fimbriimonadaceae bacterium | reverse complement strand
CTCTCGGATGATCTTCTTGAGGCGCAGCGCAAGCTCCCGCGCCACCGCCGGAGAAGACTCGGTTTCCAACAGGCGGAACCGCATCTCGTCGATGCTGCAAACCTTCTCGACCGGAAGCACGTCCTCGACCGCCTCCAGGATCTTCTTGTGCATGTGCACGTAGAGTGGAGGACGCGCCTGGACCAGGACCAGCTCGGGGCACATCTCCTTCGCCTCCGCGACCTTCGTCCCGGTCTTGATGCCGAACGCCTTGGCCTCGTAAGAGGCGGCGATGGCGCAGGTCGAATCCGCCATCATCGGGACCACCGCGATCGGCCTACCTCTCAGCTCCGGTCGCTCCTGCTGTTCGCAGGACGCAAAGTAGGCGTTGAGATCCAGGAAGATCACCCTCAGACGACGGCCATCCCTGGATTCGATTGGTAGAGATGCGTCTACCACATCTTCATTGTACTTCAGGCCACCCATGCGATGGCATCCGCACGTTCGCTTCCGTTGCGCGCTTGGTAAACTCGCGGTCCCATGGGGGAACTCGATCTGGATACGATCCGGCATGCGCTCGCAGTGGCGCGGCAGCAAGGGTATGGCGAGCTCGAGCTTGCGGAGGGAGGAGAGCAGTTTTACGCGCGCCTCCTGAGCGACGGCGTGCCCACCGGCCAGGTGGAGGAAGCCGAGGCCGACGGTGCGGAGGCGGGCGACGCGCCAAGGGTCGCCGACGTCCTCGCTCCGGTCGTGGGCTACTATCGAACCGCGCGTCCCCCACTTGAGCCTGGCAACAAAGTAGAGGCGGGCGCCGTAATCGCCCACGTGCATGCCCTGGGGCTGGACAACGACATCGAGAGCCCGGTCTCGGGCGAGGTCGTGGAGGTGCTGGTGCAGCCCGATCAGCCGGTTATGTACGGCCAACTGCTGGCTCGGGTTAAAGTGGAAGCATGAGCACGCGCGGGTTTACACTTATCTCGACGCTGGTGACGATTGCGCTCATCCTGGTGCTGGTCGTCGTCTACACCACCGGCGGCTTCGGCGGCCGAAGCGGAAGCACGCGCGCGGATGGCAAGGGCACGACCGTCCCCGGTGCTGCCCGCATGAAAGCCTTCGACACGCAGTGCAAGAGCAACCTGGGCCAGGTGCGCCAGTCGCTCCAACTCGCGGCGACCCTCGATGAGCCCTATCCGGCGACGCTCCAAGAGACCCGCCTTGGAGACGGCTTCTACCACTGTCCGATCGGAAAGGAGCCCTACCAGTACGATCCCTCCACCGGAAGGGTCGCCTGTCCACACCCTGGCCACGAGAAGTATTGATGCTGAAGAAGGTTCTAATCGCCAACCGGGGTGAAATCGCCTGCCGCGTCATCCGGGCGTGCCGCGAGCTCGGCATCCAATCGGTGGCGATTTATTCGGAAGCCGACCGTGAGAGCCTACATGTGCATATCGCCGATGAGGCGATCTGCGTTGGAGCCGGCAGCAACACCGAAAGCTACCTGAACCTGGCGAACGTACTCATGGCGGCTCAGATCAGCGGAGCGGAAGCGGTGCATCCGGGCTATGGCTACTTCAGCGAGCGCGCGTCCTTTGCCTCGGCGCTCGAGGCGCTAGGCATCAAGTTCGTGGGCCCGCCGGTGAAGGCCATCGAAGCCATGGGCGACAAGGCGAGCGCCAAGGCGGCGGCGGTCGCGGCCGGCTGTCCGGTCGTTCCTGGGTCCGAAGGGGCCGTGCCCACCGAGTCCGAAGCTCTCAAGTCTGCGGAAAAGATCGGCTACCCGGTGCTGCTCAAGGCGATCGCGGGCGGAGGCGGGCGAGGCATCCGGCGGGTCGACGAGCCAGAGGAACTGGCGGGGCTTTGGAAGACGGCTCAGGCCGAGGCGCAGGCCAGCTTCGGCAGCGGCGAGATCATGCTCGAAAAGTGCGTCGTCGAACCGAGGCATGTGGAGATTCAGGTCATCGGCGACGACTTCGGCAACATGATCCACCTCGGGGAGCGCGAGTGTTCGGTTCAGAACCTGCGGCACCAGAAGCTGATAGAGGAGGCGCCGTATGCCGGCCTGCCCGAGGACGTGCGCCGCAAAATGGGGGAGGCGGCCGTGAAGGTCGCCTTCTCGGTGGGCTATCGAAACGCCGGGACCGTCGAATTCCTGGTGGACAAGCACAACCACTTCTACTTCCTGGAGATGAACACCCGGCTCCAGGTCGAGCACCCGGTCACGGAGGAAGTGACGGGCCTCGACCTCGTTCACCTGCAGCTCCGGGTCGCCTCAGGAGAGCCTCTGGGGCTCAAGCAGGAGGAAATCAGGCTGGCCGGACATGCCATCGAGGCGCGGATCACGGCGCAGGACCCCGACAAGGACTTCGCGCCCAGCACGGGGCTCATCACCCGCTGGTGCCCGCCCGGGGGCCGGGGCGTGCGGCTCGACACGCACGTCTATGCCGGCTTCGCCGTCAGCCCCTACTACGACCCCATGATCGCCAAGCTGATCGTGCGGGGCAACGACCGCCGTGAGGCCGTTCGAAAGCTGCAGACGGCCCTGCATGAGTTCCACGTCGAGGGCATTACCACGAACATCCCGTTCTTGCGGCGGCTGATCGCGCACCCGGCTTACGAGTCCGGCGACTTCAACACCTCCTTCGTCCCCCGTTTCCTGGCGGAGGAACCGGTTGCAAGTTAGAGCCCGGCGCAAGGCCCGCGAGGCGGCGCTGCGGGCGCTGTACCAACTGGAGATCACGAGGTCCCTCATGGAGGAGGGCATCCAGGACACCCTCGAACATGCGGAGCTCTCATCGGATCTGGCCGAATTCATGCAGACCCTCGTGCGGGGCGTGCGGCACCACCAGAACGATCTGGACGAGCTGCTGGCATCGCTGATCACGGACTGGGACTACGACCGGGTCGCCCCGATCGACCGGAACCTGCTGCGCATCGGCGCTTTCGAGCTGCTCCATTTGCCTCAGGTGCCGCCGGCGGTGTCGATCAACGAGGCGGTCGAGCTGGCCAAGAAGTACAGCACCGCCGAGAGCGGCAAGTTCGTCAACGGTGTGCTGGGCAAGCTGCTGGCCCAGTCGCCGAAGGCGAAGTGGGATCCAGCGACGGCGCCCGAGGAAGAGCCGTGGGTGGAAGCTGCGGAGCCAGAGCCCGAGGCGGTTGTCGAAGAGGTCGCCGAGGACAGCCCCGAGGCGGAGGAGCTTCGGCGGGTCGGGCTGTGGCGCTTGCGGGCGTAGCGTCTAAAGATCTGCCACGCCTTCGGCGTAGGGCTTTGTCGACCGCGGATGGCGAGAACGAGGGGCGTTGGCAGATTCTCTAGTTCAGCCGCTGCCAAATGTTGATGATGACGAACAACGCGAGGAAGGGCCACGGCCATCATCCGGCCACGATGGAGGACCTGCACGGTTGCGAGACGGGCAAAGGGAGGCGCACAGGCGATCAGGCCGATGACTCCAATGATAGCCAACCAACTCTCGGATAGGTTCAGAGCCTTGCAGGCCTCGAAGACGAGCACCCCCGCCACTGCGGCTGCTATCAAGTAGAGGAGCCAATGGGCGAGCACGTGCCGTGCCACCTAGAGGATCCTCCCGCGCCTTAGAAGAGCCTGAGTGCAGCCTCGTTCCACTGGTAATGCACCTCCACGTATATGTTCACAAGTCGGTCCCGACCGTCAAACTCAAGCGACACCTGGTACTGCGGCGTAATAAGTCGTCCTATTCCGGGCGCTGCCAGCAGCGGAGCTCGCTCCCTCTCTCGTGCAAGGCCGCATACCGAAGGGATCTGTACATGCAGAGCCTCACAGACGCCGTCCCTGCTCATTCCGACGCGAAGACGTGTCCGCAACAACTCGGGCGTAAGCTCTTGGTGAGACCCCCACGTGAAGATGGCCAGGACGACGACGAGAAGGATCGCTAGCAGCCACTTAGCAGCCCTTGACCCGCTCTCTGGGTCGACAGAGAAGGTTTTTGGCCACTTCTTGAACATCGCGTCACCAGCCCTGAATCAGCGGACGATTCCACCCCACAAGTTTGGCGGCAGCCCCCAATCTCTTCTGGTCGTAATCATCTCGTAGGGCTGGAACGAGAAACACCAGACTCTACTGGGATTCCTGTAGCAATTTGGCAATGAGTTCGGCCCGAGCTCTTTCAGATGGTCCAGCTCCAATTGACACCTCGCGCAAGGAGTCATAAACAGTATGGCCGTGGACGTCCTTGGCCCTTCTGTTAGCGCCCAAGTGTAACAAGTCTTCGACGGCTTCAGGCTTTAGTTCGCGGACCGCCACATGCAAAGGTGTAAGGCCCATCCTAGTTTTAGCTTCTATCTCCGCGCCATAGCGATACAAAAGTTGGATGCAGTCTTTCGACCCGGCGTGAGCGGCAGCATGAATCGGGTACCAACCCTCTTCTGGTGACGGGTCATGTGCGTCGGCGCCAAAAGACAGCAGGGCTTCTGCGGCGCTTGATCTTCCCATCGAACAAGCTAAGTGCAGGGGAGTCCAGCCAGCTTTGTCGCGCACTTCCGGGTTCGCCCCGTGCTCAAGCAAAGAACGCATGACGCTCGGCTTGTCAAGGCTCATGTGCAACAAAGTAAGCCCCTCTTCGCTGGTTCCATTGATGCGTCTCAGCCTAGGGATCGCATCAATGAAGTCAGACTCTGACCGCTCCAGCAGAAGGACAGCGTCGGCAAAGTTCATTTCTCGCCGGCATCCCGCCAAGCCGATGGCTAAGATCACGGCAGTAATCCACTTCATGGCCTACACCTGCATGGTGCTACATAGAATGTTCCTCCCCAGGTGCATGCAGACTCACATCTCCTCGCAAGTAAGCCCCTCAACATCTCACGGCAGCATGTCATGCAGTCAGCCCTGTAGTCCCCATGAAGATTTCTGTCTCTGACCGCGTCGCACATCTGACCGCACTCTGTTCTGTCGCCGCTAGCGTCCTTTTCCTTGCACCAAGGGAGAGGCCTTGGTCTTGGTCTTGGCCTGCCGCAACCCCCAATGATGAGGAGGCCGCCAATGATTACTATTCCTACAACAATCGTCCCACGTGGGTCCACGCACACAGTCGGAAAGTTTGCAGCATACTCGTACAAATTGGCATGGTCCTGAATAGGATCCCAGGTGCCGAACCTCCCGAACACTGCGCTGTAGTAGCGCACTCCCAGCAGGAGCAACGGCGCCACCGCGCCGCGCGAGCCATCGTCGTAGTAGCCATACTGCCCCACGTACCTAAACGGATTCACGCTGGAGCCAGTGGTGCTGGTCGGGACGCCGAAAGCGGTGTAGGCGTAGGTGTCGGTGAC
>DATLGQ010000322.1:0-3360 GCA_035540435.1 Fimbriimonadaceae bacterium | reverse complement strand
CCGACGCTCTGCGCGCCTACATCAGATCGACACCAGGGGCGCAACGAAGCGGCTACATCGAGATGGCGGGGTCCGACGGTTCGGTCACCTTCGCAACCCGCTCCCCTCGTGGATGGACCGCCCTGGTCCGGGTCAGCCGCGAGCGCGTGTGGTTCGTCCAGGAGACGTTCACGAGTGGGTGCTGAGGAGGGGACGCGGGTACCCCGATGGTCATGCAGGCCCCGTCACCGATAGCCCTCACGGAGCACGGAGTCCGCCTGACCGACCGACTGGCCCGAAGTTGCAGCGTGGACCAGGTTGGTACCCCCCTCCGAGCGGAGACAGCTCCCTGCTGCGGCAGCTGAAGCAAGTCGAGCCGGCGTGCATCCGGACGTGTGACCGTCAGGGATCGCTAGCTGCCCGCCGGACGGCATCAGTGATGTCCACGTTCCCAGGGGCGTTCAAGAAGGATGGCCGGGCGTGCACGACGTAGCCGTTGACATGCTTCACGAACCGGGCGCTCGCCTCAACTGTCTCGCGAGGGATAACGACAGCCTGATGGACGCGGTAGTCCGGAGCAGATAGAACGACTACGGCGGCGTCAAAGCCGAACGTCCGGAAGGGTGACAGCTGGCTTCTCGGATTGCGTCCAGAGTCGCCGGCCACGCGACACTTGACCTGGATCCGCCGGCCGTCTTCAGTGATGAGGTCGTAACTCCGCTCTGAATTTGGGGCGAGCTCGCCTCTCAATGTGCGCGCCACTAGATACTCGGCATAATCGCCGGCCGGGGCGTTGGCGGTGCGAACGATCTTCCTGCGCTTCAGTTCACTCAGTATCGCCCGGTAGGCCTGAAACAACTCTTGAGTCGTTGCGTCCTCGGGATCGAACCCGGTCATCTCGGTCCTCGGCGTATGAGCACCTGTAAGTGATCGGCCTGCTACATCTTCGCCTAGGCCGGGTCCTACTTTCGTCTTTCCCTCTAGGAGATACCGGTCATGGACCCTGGGGAAGTGCAGCGCCCTGAGGTTTGCATGTAGCCGGTACGCGCGCGGGATTGAGCTGCGAGTGGTCGATACTTTCTCGACGTTTCTCGGCCCGGTCACGGCCTGGCCCCCATACGACGGGGAGCCCCAGCGCAGGAACGCCCTCTACCTGCGCTTCCGCTGGTGGGCGTGGGAGGAATCGAACCTCCGACCCCCTGGTTGTGATTTAGCCGTGGAGCCCCCTGCTGACCTGCGTGTTCACATGTCTTTGCAACTAGATGACGAGATCGGGCTCTCATGGGTTCGCAGTGTTACTCATCATTTTGTGACGTCTCACGGCCTGTTCACGGCCTGGGGCTGGCCGGACTGCTGAGGGGTTGACTTCGCCCTTGGGGCGTGCCTCATGCTCTGCGCATGACGGAGTTGATCAGCGCGGGGGAGTTCCTGAGGCGGTCTGGCTTGACCGCTAAGGCGCTGCGTGTCTATCTCGATAGAGGTCTGCTCAAGCCTGCTGCCACCGACCCGTCTAGCGGCTATCGGCTCTTCTCACCCGATCAGGTGTCAGACGCTGTGGCGATCTTGTTGCTCCGTGGGGCTGGTCGCTCGCTGGGTGAGATTGAGCGGTTCCTGTCTGAGCCGAGTTGCTGCGCTGTGGAGGGTTGGGAGCAGGAGGTGCGCTCTTCCGCGCAAGGCCAGTTGGCGTGTCTATCCGAGGTCAGGCGTCGTTTCGGATGGGATCGATCTACGGGAGGAGCGATGGCGGTGACGGAGATTCGTAGTGTCCGTGATGAATCGGAATTGGAGCAGTTGGTGTCGCTGCTGGCAGGGGTGCACGACATGTCGTCCGGGGATGATCGGTTGGACGTCTTGCGCCAGCGTTTCAGGGATGACGGCCCGCTTATGGCAGTGGCTGTTGAGGGTGTTCAAATCGTGGGTGGGGGCTTGGCCTTCCGCGACGACGGGGGCCATGCGACGCTGCGGATCCTTGGCGTCACAGCGGGATGTCGACGTCGAGGGGTGGGTCGCGCGCTAGTGGAGCACATTGAGAAGGAAGCTCTGAACCTCGGTGTTGAACGGATCTCTTTGGGGGCTGATGACGATGCGGTGTTCTGGTTCCGGATGGGGTTCACGCCGATGCTGCTTCTCCAGTGGGCGTACGACCCGTCCCTGTTCGACGCAGAGGCCGCTTCTCTCCGAGAAGGGGTCTTGAGCGGGCTTGAATCCTGGGAGTCCTCGTTCAACGGGGTGCCGCAGTTGTTCGTTCTCTTGGATGAGCCACGTGTCGATCTTCGGGCGGCAGTACGAGAAGCCGTGACGGGATGCCATGTCGGCTTCTGTATGACCAAACCTCTTGTTGGGGCGGAGGTGGGTGGATGACCTGCGTGGAGTCAGTCGCTTGTTTGATAACTCCGGTTGCCGCCGACCGAGCCACGCCGTTGCGTCCGGAGCGTAGCTTGGGTGTGTGAGAGGCGTCGTCTCGGCTCCTGAACCGTAGGGTCGTTGTACTGGAGGGAGACGCTGTGAGTTCTCGTGGGCAAGACGCTCTTACGATTCGACGAGTCGCGAACCTAGATGAGCTCCGCGACACGTTCGAAGTGATTGGGCAGCAGTTCTCGCCCCCTATCGGGAGGGACGACTCCCGAATCGATCGCCTCGTCCGCGATTTCCCATCAGATCGGCCATTGATGCTGGTGGTCGAGCACGACGGTCGCATCATCGGTGGGGCACTCGGGTTTGGCAGCACACTCCGGATTATCGGTATCGAGGAGTGGGCACGTGGTAGGGGACTTGGCCGGCGGCTGCTCCAGACATTCGAGGTAGCTGCGATGCGTCATGGCGTCCAAGAGATCAGCCTCGGGGCAGAGGACGCTCGAGGCTTCTACCAACGGCAGGGCTACCGGGGGAAGTCGTCGATGCACAAGCAGTTGGCCTTACCGGGCGCCGTCAGAGACCTGCGACTCCGCAAGCTAGAGCGGACTATTGGGGATCTGGATGTCGGTGCCCCCGTCCCTTTGTCGGATGACGGGCGAGTGCCATCCCTGCTATGAGCTGCTCGCGGCTCCGCTCAACTCGCGGCTGCAGCCGACCACGGCCGCCGTTGCCTTCCAGGGATAATTCAAGACATGAGAGGCGGGTCCGCGGGGGTCCTTGGAGGGAGTGAAAGCCTCATTAGGAACTCTAACGCGGTGTCACGGGCGACCGTAGGGTGGTCGCTCGCGGCCTACCTTCTCGCTGCCACCAGTTGCTCCCTTGTGGGTGGGGGTCCCCAGGGCCGGTCGACGCCACCGAGCGCCGTCCGTTCACCCTCCGCTCCAATTTCGGTGCCCCCCTGCACCAGCGAGCAGGTTCATGCAAGACTCGATAGCGGGGACGGAGCAACAGCTCATTCCTGGCACC
>DATLGQ010000321.1:0-5874 GCA_035540435.1 Fimbriimonadaceae bacterium | reverse complement strand
CGATGGGCGTGCACCCGGAGAAGTACCTGACCTTCTCGATGAAGGCGCCCTCATCGGGATCGCCCTCCGCCGTCCGCACGCCGCCGGCCTCGAAAGCGTGAATCGGCACTCGCTCCGCGCTCACCAGCGCCTGCACGAACGCCTGATACTCATCCTTGGTGAAGGGACAGTTGAGGTAGTCATCCCCGCCCTTGTCGTAGCGGCTTTGGGCAAACGCGACGTTTCGGTCGACGCTGGCTGCCTCGACCGTCGGGCTCACCGCATCATAGAAGTAGAGATGGCGGCGGCCGGTCAGTTTGGCCAACCATTCGGCCACTGGAGGACTGGAAAGAGGGCCGCTTGCCACTACGATCCATTCATCGCTTCCTGGCGCAAGGGGCGGAAGGAACTCTTGTCTGCGAACGTCGATCAGGGGGTGGCCCTCGATTTCACGAGTGACGGCGGCCGAGAACGCTTCTCGGTCCACCGCCAGCGCCTCGCCTCCCGGAACCGCATGCTCATCGGCAAGTCGCAGGACCAGTGAGCCCAGTGCGCGCATTTCCTCCTTCAACAGCCCCGCGGGCGAGGTCGGAAGCTTGGACTTGAAGCTGTTCGAGCACACGAGCTCCGCGAAGTGGCCAGTGGTGTGCGCGGGCGTTTGCACGTCAGGGCGCATCTCGTAGAGCCGGACCTGCGCGCCGCGAGCGGCCAGGGCCCATGCCGCCTCGACCCCTGCGAAACCTGCTCCCACGACCGTCACGCCCATTCCCTTCAGAATGACATCCGCTGGGGCGCGCAAAACAAAGCCCCACCGCTTGGTGGAGCTTGTTAAGTCGATTCAGACGGTCCCGTCGGTCACGCGACGCGCAATGCGCCGCCGCCGAAGATAGGATTCTGCTCGCGCTCGAGGCGCTCGAGTCGCTGACGCATCAGCTTGTGGGTCCGGTGCAGCCGCGAGCGAATCGTGCCGACCGGCTTGTCCAACATTTCGGCAATGTCCTTGTACGGAACGCCCTCGATGTCGGCCAGCGTCACGAGGAGCCGCTGCTCCGCCGACAGCGAGTTGAGCACCCGCTGCAGGTTCTCGTTCATGGAGCCGCTCATCATCGCCTCTTCCGGGTTGGGTCGGTCGTCCGGCATATCGAAGAACAGGTTCTCGTCCGCACCGTCCTTTTGGAGCGGGGAGTCGTACGATACCGCCTTCACGCGTCGCCGGCGGTTCCGCAACAGGTCCAGGAACAGACGGGTAACGATCCGGAAAATCCAGTTCTCGAAAGGTCGGTCGCCCTCGTAGTCGCCGAAGCTTCTATAGGCTCTGTAGAATGCTTCCTGGGTCAGGTCTTCCGCGTCCGACCGGTTGCCGACCAGCCGATAGGCCATGTTAAAGACCTTGCGATAGGTCTCCTCCATAAGCTGATTGAAACGGACCTGATCCGCCGAGCTCAATGTAACAACTGTGGTAGCCATCTTCTTTGGCGCTCCCTCGGCGCCCTGCTTTGTTTCCCTCATTGCCGCCCGATTGCGGCCCAACTATAAAGACAATTTCGAGATGAAAGTAGTTCCAAAAATATAGCGATAGATCCTTTCACCTTGAATGACGGAAACTTGTACAAAAACGTTCAGTGGGATAGACGCTGCTCTGCGCCCGAAGTGTCGGCCAAACGTGGCTCGTTCATATTTCAAGGATGTGGAGGCCCGGGAAGTTCCCGGGCCGAAGACAGGGCGCTTACTGGTGCGAAATCGAGAACCAGATTCGCGCTTTATCCGAGTCCTTCCCACCGCCGCGGGTGGCAAACATCCGGGTCGAAGGTCCCGCCAGGTCGCCGCTGATCTGCCCGGTCGTGGTGTTGTACCACAGGTTCAGGCACTTCTCGCCTTCCTGAGGGTTGATGTCGACATGGTCGTCCTTCTCCTCCAGGCCGCCGTCGTCGTCCATCATACAGATCTTGATCGGCACGACGTTCGCCGTGACCGACTCGCTGATTCGCCAGTTCGGTCGCGCGTCGTCCTTGCTCATCGTTTCGGTTCGGTGGGAGAAGCCGCCGATCCATACGCGGGCGTAGAAGTCGGCCTCATCCTTCTTGATGAAGTCGCCATCCAAGTTGTCCGTTGCGGCCACCCGGTGGATCGTCACCGTCACCGTCTTGAATGTGGGCTGCTGTTGCCCGGCCTCCGAGATAGTCGATCCTGTTAAGCCGAGGATCGCGGCTGCCATGATGGGTAGTTTCAACTTTCTCATGGCCCTACTGACGAGGTGCGGCAGGGCACGGATCGGCGGCGACGTGTCCTATCTTTCTGGGGCGAAGATGAACCGAAGAAGGTCCTCCCAGCGGTTGCGCAGCGATTAGAATAGTTGCTGAACCGACATGACGCACGCCTTGTCGCTCTACGACTCACAGGTGGTCGCGCATCACGATGTTGCGGTGCGATCCGTTGCCTTCGGCCGTACCCGCCAGATCCTGGCTACGGCTGACGTTCGCCGTCAAGTTCGATTGTGGTTCAACGGCACCCTGCACGTTCAGCTGGACCTTCGCGCCCGGCATGACCGGTTCCGACCGATCGATCATATTCGGGCTTTGGCCATCACTCCGGACGAGGAGACGCTCTACGTCGCAGCGGGCGAGACGGTCCAAGCCTACCGGACGTTCGATGGGCACCCCATCTGGATCTACCACGCGCCGCCGACCTTCGCCTTTCTCATCACGAGCGCTCTGTCGATGGCCATGGCTCCCTCGGGCATGTTGGCGGTCGCCTTCGACGACGGCTCCACAGCCTTCTTCGACCCCGAGGGTCGCAGAAGCCACGATATCCGCGGGAACGACTCGCCCCGCTTCATCGGATTCCTGCAGGACGGGGTGAGGCTCGTCGGGAGCGACGGCTTCTCGGTCGGGATTTGGGACGGACTGAGCGGCCGGCGACTGCTGCACTTCTGGCTGACAGCCCGAATCTTCGGACTCGCGGTTTCGCCAATACGGGATGTCTTTGCGATCCGGACTTTGCGGGAGGTGCTGCTGTTCGAGGTGCAGGGCCCACGTCTCCTGGCAGAGATCCCGGTAGAACCGGGGCTCCCTGTCGTCTCCTTCTCCTCGGCTCACGAGCGCCTGGCGCTGGTCGAACGGCATGGACTGCTCGTTGCCGACTACGAAGGTCGGACCATCATGCGGATCGAGCAACCCGAGGCGGCCGTGCTCGGCGCGGCTTTCACGCCTGAGGGCTCGATTGCTCTCGCGGGCTCCGACGGCACGGTACGCCTATGGGACCTCTAGAAACGGCCCCGACCGTGGATCGTAGGAGAGTAGGGAGCGGGCGAATGCTCCAAGGAATCACCATGAGACGCCTCATCCTGCTCGTTACCGCTTCTTTGGCCTGGGGCTGCTCGAAGGGGCCCTCCCCAGAGCAACCGCCCGTTCGAGTGACCCTGCCGCAGGGGACCGAGGTGCGGTTGCTCTTGCTGGCCCAGTTGGAGGCCGGCCAGGCCAAGGTGGGTGATCGTGTGCCCTTCGTGGTGGCCGAAGACGTAGTGGTCGACGGTCGCACCCTCATCAGCGCTGGAGCGCCCGCCAGCGGGGAAGTCGTCTGGTCGAGGTCAGAGGGGACTCTGTCGGCGCTCGCCAACCAGCCGGCGCGGCTGGCGGTGAAGCTGACGGAGGTCGAGATGGCGACAGGCGCGAAGGCCAGGCTCGAGACGGACGGGGACGCCTACCAATTCACCCGAGCCAACACCGGTGGCGGTACGACAGGTCGCGTCATAGAAGACCTCATGAGAGACCCGGACCGACGACAAGTGCTGGAGCAGCTCGCGGGCATGTTCGAGTCGGGCTCGTCGGCCGACCTGAGCAGCCCGGAAGCTCGAGAGGTGTTGCAGGCGCTGGCGGCCGAGATGAATCTGCCGCGCACGCTCGAACTCGTGCGGCGCCAGGAGATGGAGCGAGCCGAATCCTTGATTGCGAGGATCAAAGAAGGCGGATCGGCGGCAGCCATTCTCGGCGGTTCTCACCTCGCCACCGTCGCCGCGGTCGGAGAACTGGCCAGGCTCGCGGACGACGTGGGGAGCCGGCTCGGCAGGATGCTGCGTGGGCGCACCATCAAAGCTCATGTCGGCACTCCGGTAACCGCGCGCGTCGCGGAGGACATGGCAATCACCCTGCCGGCGCGGTAGGCTCGTCCAACGCACATGCAAAGGCGCGCCCAGAACACGAGCTCACCGTGGTCGCTCCGCGTTGCCACCGTGGCCGGCATCCCGATCAGGCTCCATTTCACGTTTCTGCTGTTTTTGGTCTGGATCTACATCGTGACCAGCCAGCCGCAGAGCCGGTTGTCGTTCTGGCTGGTGCCAGGGATCTTCGTGTGTGTGCTGTTGCACGAGCTGGGACATGCGCTGACGGCCAAGCGCTTCGGAGTCGAAACGCGGGACATCACGCTCTATCCGATCGGCGGCGTCGCGATGCTGCAGGGTCGACGTCCCAAGCCGGTCGAGGAGTTCTGGATCGCGATCGCGGGACCTGCCGTAAATGTCGTGATCGCGCTGATCCTGCTGCCATTCGTATTGGCGCAGCAGGGGTCGCTGCCTCCCCTCACGTTCGTGCTCGGCCAGCTCGGTCTCCTCGAAGGCCTCTTCGTGGCGAACATCGTGTTGCCCCTCTTCAATATGATCCCCGCCTTTCCTATGGACGGGGGTCGCATCCTCCGTTCGCTGCTGGCGATGAACATGCCCCAGCGCAAGGCCACTCAGATCGCGGGAGCCATCGGCCAGTTCCTCGCGATTGCGATTGGCATGGTGGGTCTCTTCCTTGGGAGCGTCATCCTCATGCTGGTGGCCTTCTTCGTCTTTCTTGGCGCCGGCCAGGAGGTGAGCGCCTCTATCGGCATCTCGCTGGTGGAGAACCGACGGATAGCGGACGCGATGCTCACGCAGTTCCGAACAATTGAGAGCGCGGCGAGTCTGGAGATGGCGGCGAAGATGCTGCTGGAAGGCGCGCAGCAGGACTTTCCGGTGGTGTATGGCGAGGAGGTGCTCGGGCTGCTTTCGCGGTCGGACATCGCCCGTGGGCTCGCCCAGGAAGGTCCCACGGCCTATGTCTCAGGCCACATGAACCGTGAGTTCAAGGTGCTGCGTCCGGAGGAAGACCTCGAACGTGCGCTGGAGATGTTCAGCGGCGGGGACACCTCGCCGGTGCTGGTGATGGAGGGCGACCGGCTGCTGGGCATGGTCACTGCCGAGAACCTGAGCGAGTTCCTGATGCTCGAACACGCCCGGCTCTCGCGTCAAGGCGCGTAGCCCTGGCCGAATGGAAACAGACGTTGGGGGGCGCAGCCGCCCCCCCCGAGGTGCTTCTAGTTCTTGTTCGTCTTGTTCGATACCTCGGTCTTTCCGCTCTGCGGATGGTGCGCGGCGCTCTTGACCGGCACCTTGCGTGCCTGCGGCTTGGGCTCCTCGATGCGCGGAAGCCGAATGGTCACGAAGCCGTTATCGAACTCCGCCTCGACCTGCTCGAAGTTGAGATTCTGCGGCAGGCGGATGGATCGGTTGAACGTGCCGTAGCGGTACTCGCGCCGATAGACCTTCAGGTTTTGGTCTTCCTCGGACCACTGGCTCTTGGTTTCACCGCGGATCGTCAGAACGTCCTTCTCGATCGAGATATCGAGATCCTCTGGCTTCACGCCGGGAACGGCGGCTCGCACGAAGAGGCTGCCATCACGCTCGAAGATGTCGACCGGCAAGGCGAAGGTCGTCATCTGGCTGCCGTTCGTGGGCTCGAGAACGCTGTTCCACATTCGGTCCATCACATTGCTGAACTGCTCCAGTTCAGCGGCCGGGTTCCAGTTGACGAGACTGCGAATCATTTGATGTTGCTCCTCCTATCTGGTGTTGTGCGCGTATCCACTATACATAAC
>DATLGQ010000320.1:0-2405 GCA_035540435.1 Fimbriimonadaceae bacterium | reverse complement strand
GGCTCAGGTGAAGGCGGTCTAGCTTGCAGACAACAATCTCGCAGGAAGGTTCCCCGCTTTTTCCGGCGCCTCCCAGAAGGCGGTTCGCATGCTACCGATGGCCCCGCGGCCCTGTCAAGAGCGGAGGACCTTCCCCCTCTCCGAGGGGGATTCTGTCCGATCCGCCGGTCCCGCCTCGAACGTCACCTCTATCAACTCCGTATCCATCTAGAGAACATCGATGAAACGTCTTTCTGCTCTCCTACTTCTCGTTCTAGTTGCCGGATCGGCGCTGGCCCAGGAAACCTGGCTCGGGCTTTACATGATGGGCAACAAGATCGGCTACGCCAGCTTTAACAGCCGTGAGGAAAACCTCAAAGGCCAGAGTCTGAAGCGCACCGACTCCCGCACCGTCATGAGCGCAGGCCTCCTTGGCCAGGAGATGACGATGCGCATCGAGTCCACCTCCTGGCTCAAGAGCGACGGCGCCCCAGTCAGGATGAAGTTCCTGATGGAGAGCGGCGGGCGGAGCCAGATCACGGACGCGACCTTCTCAGCCGATGGAAAGATCCTGCTCGAGATCGACAACAACGGCACCCGAAGCCAGAAGACCCTGACGATCCCCAAAGACGGCGCGATCATCGAGGATCCCCTCGTTCCGATGCTCCACGACGGCCTGGCCCCGGGAAGTCGTCAGACCTTCTACGTGCTCGATCCCATGACCGCCAGCCTGGTCAAGAACACCGTGCTGCTCAAGGGCCCCGCTAAGGCAAAAGTGCGCGGCCAGGAGCACGACGCCCTGCTCGTCGAGATCCAGGACCCCCGAGCCAATATGAGCGTGTTCGTCAGTTCCAAGGGCGATCTTATCAAGGCCGAAGGTCCGCTGGGCATTGAAATGATCCCGGAGTCTCGGGAAGAGGCGCTCGCCGACGCCGAGAACCGCAAGTACACCCCGACCACCGATCTGGCGTTCTCCACCAGCATCAAGACCGACAAGCCCATCAAGGACCCCGCCAAGGTCACCCTCCTGCACCTGAGGGTGAGCGGACGCGACCTCGGGGCGCTGCCGACCGACGAGCACCAGACTGTCAAGAAGGAGGGCGAGAGTTGGAGCGTGCGGGTGCATCCGCCCGTGCAGAACCTCAAGGCATCGACGACCATCGCAGCCGCTGCCAAGGCCAAGCCCGCATTCACGAAGGCCAGCCACCTCATCACGAGCGCGAGCCCCGAGATCAAATCGTTGGCAAAGACGATCGTCGGCAAGCGCACCAACGTCTTGGAGTCGGCGATCCTCATCAAAAAGCACGTCTACGGCATGATGAAGCCGAACGCCGGCATTGGCGTGCTGCGGGACGGTAACGAGATCCTCAAGACCAGGGAGGGCGTCTGTCGCGACTATGCCATCCTCACCGCAAGCCTGATGCGTGCAGCCGGGATTCCCACCCGTCTGGCCAGCGGCCTCGTCAACTGGGACGGAACTTTCTTCTACCATGCGTGGGTTGAGGTTTGGGACGGCAAACGCTGGATCGGCCTCGACAGCACCTCGCCCAACAGCCAGATCTCGGCGACGCACGTTAAACTGTCTCATGGAAACGTGGAAGACGCCTTCACCTTCAGCTTCTTGGATAAAGTGAAAGTCGAAGTGCTGGCCGTCGAAAGAAAGTAGCTCGGATCATGCGCTCGTTGCCCAACCTCAGGCCCTCAAACGTAGGAAGACTCGGCGTCTTTCTGGTGTTCGCGGTCGGTTTCGGCCTGCTCTTCGGCGCCTTTGGACCCGCGCTCTTCCAGTGGATCTACAATTTGATTCCAGGCAACCGCTCGACGGATGTTTACGCGGGCAATCTCATCACCACCGGCGCGCTCGCTCTCACCGGCGCGATCGTCGGCATCGGCATTGCCAGCCTGATCATTCGGCTGTTCGAGAACATGTTCCGGAGCTGGGAGGACATGGACAGCGGCGAGAAGGTGACTCTCTTCCTGGGAATCTTTGCCGGCCTGATCGCCTCCGTGCCGTTCCTCTTTCTATTCAGCTCGTTCCTGGCGGGCTACTACGTGCCGTTTGCGATTCTCGGCGTGACCGTCGGCTTCTCCGCCCTCGCGGTCTACGCGCTGCAGTCGATGGCGGACGTCCTGCCCTGGTATCGGGGCAAGACGCGGAGCCGGCGCCGCGGCATCAAGGTGCTCGACACCAATGTGATCATCGACGGGCGGGTGCTCGACGTGGTCCGTAACGGGTTTCTGGAGGGCCAGATCTACGTCCCGGGCTTCGTGCTCGAGGAGCTTCAGCATATTGCCGACAGCCACGATCCCCTCAAGCGACAGCGCGGCCGTCGGGGCCTCGACGTGCTTCGTCATCTGCAAACAGACTTCCCGTTGGAAGTCGGCACGCATGACCGGTTCGCTGGCGACCCCAATGAAGAAGTGGA
>DATLGQ010000319.1:0-3455 GCA_035540435.1 Fimbriimonadaceae bacterium | reverse complement strand
TCAGGAAGGGCTCGGGCGCGAGCGGAGCCTCACGGGCGACTTGCGCCACCAGCCGCATCGTTGCTGGGGACAGAGGCTGCTGCCTGGCGGCAGTGGCGCCCACCTCTGCCATCGCCTTGCGGGTCAAAACGCGCGCATGCTGGGGCCACAAGCGGGCACCGAGCCCGTCGGGAAGGTCGCGAACCGCCGCGACGCGAACGGCGTGGAAGCCGGCCAGTGCCGCGACCAGGGCGACGATGATCGATCGCAGCAGCAAGCTTCAGAGCCGGGGGACGCCACAGATCCGGCGATCCGCCGATTGGCGCCCTTGCGCAACGGGACCGGACATCTGGCTCGGGCAGCGTACCATTCTCGTCACGGTCGCTGCCCTGTTTCGATGCTTCTTACAAGGCCGGAACGCTTCGCAAGAGCGCCGGCTGGATCCTTCGGAAAATGCAGCGCCCGGCCGGTATCTCCCATCACGCGTGCGAGAGGTTGTGACCTAAGCCCATGATGTATAACTTCCGTTAGGTCGATTACGCTCGAGTGGAGCCCTAGGATCAGCCGGCCCCACGAAGTTGTTTCTTAGCGCTCACCAATAGAACTCGGCGGAGGCAGTGGTGAAGCCCGACGCTACAAAGCTCCGTGAACTGCACGATGTCCTTGTCGACGTTAAGGTGCGGCTGGAAACGCTAGGCACTCCTGCCGGTATTATTATCCACTTGGAGTTCGCTATACAACGGCTAGAAGAATTTATCACAATGTTTGAGACTTGGAACGACGAAAGAGGGCCGTCGAAGTGACCACATTGACGATGGGCTACGGGACTGTTTTTAAGGCATCAACGATTCGGGTTAGAGATGCAAACATTACGCATCGGGCCAGAAGGAAAGCTGTTGCGTGCGTTCAATTAAACGAGGGGAGCTTGTGCCCCCAGCCGAGGTAAACGAGACCGAGGACCAATTTGATCTTCCACTGACCGAGTTTGGCAATAGCAGAAATGCTATGGGGCGGGCCCCCGAAGGACGGCGAACTCCTCAATCTTTGCTTGCTGAGTATCTCCACCCGGTTGGGGTCGATGACCCGATGCGCCTGGCGGGCGCGCTTCTGCGTGATTTCGGCTCTCTGTGCGGGGTGCTCTCAGCATCCTGGTGGGCGCTCAGGAACAGTGCTGGGCACCGCGTGGCATACGCGATCCGATCATCACGAGAAGTGATGAAGGCGGCACTCGTCGAAGAGGTTGCTCAGGGGCCTGTCGTCAGTAGCCGATCTGAGGTCGTCCGCCTCATCCAGCTGCACCTGGGTTCTCTTCGGCGCGAGCGACTGATCGCTCTCTACTTAGACCCGCAACTTCACCTGCTGAGAATTCAGCGCATCTCCGACGGAACCATCTCGGACACATCCTTGGAGGCCGCGCGGATCATTCACGGCGCGCTTGAGGTTGCAGCGGCAGGAATCCTGCTCGTTCACAACCACCCATCGGGAGATCCCACTCCCAGTCAGGCTGATATTCGCGCCACAGCTAGACTTGCTCGGATCGCAACGGACCTCGACATGCACCTGGTCGACCATCTTATTCTCGGAAGCGGCGAGGTCACCTCGGTGCTGGCATTGACCCAGCAGCGGAGTACGCCTTCATAGTGATCCGCTGCCTTGCTTGTACGGTGGCCTCGGCTTGAAGTCGGCCATGGCGAAATGCTCGGACGATCATGTGCTGCGCCTATCAACCGCGCCTGAGTTCAGTCGGCTCTCATTCGATCGTAAAGCTAGTGACTACCAGCCGAGCCGGACCCGTTGCGTATACGCCGTGACCGAAACCCGTGCCGCCTCCTAAAGTGAACCCGACCCGCTCCGCATTGGCTTTCGCATTAGCGAAGTCAACGGGATTGGCAGTGGCAGTCTTCGTGTTAACGGAAGTCCATGGTCCGTCCAAAGGAGCAGTGACCTCAAACTCACCTGCAACGATTGGCACCGGCGAGCTGAAGGTTGCCCACCAGCGCCACCCGTCCGTGCGCCAATCATCGCCCTTGCGTTGAAAGTACAAAGTAGGCCCGATAGCCGGGCCGCTAGGATCAGTTGAAGGAACGATCTTCACACCATCGGCCATCTCGATCCTATATCGGATCGTCATCTTGCTTTTACCCGAGAGCGATCCATAGCGATGGGTAACGTAATGAACGCCGTCAGAAGTAGGCAGGTCGATATACCATCCTTCCCCATTTTGGGTCGGCGTGGCTGGGACGTTCTTTGAGTAATTCTTGCCGTCGATGATGGGCCCGATTTCCCAGTCACGTGCATTTAAGCCGCTAGATGGGGTCGTAGGCGTGTTGTTCGTTGGCGGTGTAGGCAGGAACCCGATTAAATTTCCTGTTACATCTCCGTCTCCACCTCCTTGGCAAGCATTCAGAGGTAAAAACAGCGCGAGAGAGCAGATCGCTAGAAGCTTTGACTTCTGAGATGCGGGCAGAATGGCGCGCGCGCTATTGTATGGGTGGGTCAAGAGGTAGTCTCCCGTCTTGAGGTCGGGATGACTAACCGTTGCTGTTCATCGGATATCCTGACCGATTAGTCCGGTCTGACTACACTTCGACCGTCCCAGGATAACACCCGGAGAGAACGGTTCATTTTTGTCCGAAGTGGAGTCGATACGGATGTAGTCAGGGCGCTCGGCTGTGAGCGCGCCGGCGGTCTTCGCCAATACGGCCAGATTCCTGCTTAACAGACCATGTTTTCTCCGTTATGGACATACATCCCGGTATAGGAGGCGTGTGATGCGATCGACCAGCGTTCATGGGAAGCTCGGAGGGGCGGCAATCGCGTTGGCTCTGTGTCTCAACTCAACCGCGGCCGCGGCTGCTACGACTGCGCAGGCACCCAGCCTTTCTCCCTTGGTGGCGCTGAGTGTTCTGGGCTCGGACGCGTCGCGCGCCGCCCTCTGCGGCTCGGCGGCAGCTGCCGCCGCTGCGGGCGCCATCGCTGGGGCGCAGGGCGCTGCACCCGGATGCGTGCTCCCCGTCGTCGACGTCGTTCCGCCGCCGATGGTCGAAGCGCCGCCGCCGCCACTGGCGCCGGTGGTGCCGGCTGCCAGCACCGGCTTCGGCATTCCGCTGGCCCTGCTCGGCCTGCTCGGTGCGATCGTCATCGGTGCGGTTCTCCTCGATCGCGCCGACGACAATGACGACGAGTTCGAGCCGACGCGTCCGCCGCCGGTGACCAGCCCCGCCTGATCCGGCGCCTGAACAAAAAGATGGCCGCAGTTTCTGCGGCCATTTTTTTGTGTCCGAAGGCTAGGCTGGACGCTCCAAGATCTCGATGGCACGCTCGACGGCGCGCAGCTCGCTCGGAGCGAGCCGCTTCAGGCGCTCGGCCAACGCTCCCCCGGCGGCCGGCGCCTGTGCCAGACAGGCTCGACCATCGTCGGTGAGCCGCATCGCCAGGCGTCGCCGATTGCCGGGATCGGCCGCGCGCTCGATCAG